>JBCDHN010000334.1:0-4565 GCA_038749915.1 Verrucomicrobiota bacterium
GCGACCCAGAACCCGGTGGATCTCGACTACAAGGCGCTTTCGAACATTGGTACTTGGTTCTTAGGGCGTTTGCAGACAGAGCGGGACAAAGCCCGGGTTCTGGCAGGTCTTGAAGGAGCGGCCGCCTCTCAGGACGCTGGGTTTGATCATCAGCGAATGGAAGAGATCCTCGCGGGATTGGGGAGCCGGGTCTTCCTGCTGAACAACGTGCATGAAGAAGCTCCGGTCACGTTTCATGTGCGATGGGTCATGTCCTACCTTCGCGGTCCTCTCGCTCGGGGCCAGATCAAGCAGTTGATGGATCCGAAGCGCAGCCAGTTCAAGATCATGACGCATGAGACCGGAGCAAGCTCGTCCCGCGCCAAGGCTGGTGAGGCTCCAAGCAGTGGCAGCACCGGGAAACCGGCAATCTCAACACGAATCGACGAATACTTCGTTCCAGTGGCCGGGGAGTTTCTGGAAGATGAAATCACCTACATGCCTGCGGTGATTCGGTCTGCTGATGTCCGATTCGCGGAAGCGAAATACGATGTCTACGGGGATCGATCGATCACGCTTCTGAATCGTGTGGACGATCGGCAGGATAAAATCGACTGGAATGATTCTCTCGAACTGCCGGAGGGAATGAATGTTTCCCACTTGCAGCAAAAGCCGCACAACGCCAAGTCTTTCGGTCCCTTGGCCAGCGAGTTGACAGATTCAACCTCCTACACCCGCTTTGAAGACGAGTTCGAAGATTGGATCTACCACAACGAAACCATGGACGTTCTCAAGGCTGAAGCCTTTGAAATGTATTCCAAGTCTGATGAGACCGAAGGAGAGTTTCGAGGACGACTCCGGCATCGTTCCCATGAGCTGCGGGATGAGGCGGTGGATGCCATGCGGGATAAGTATGAGAGCAAAATCGTCAAACTGGAGGACAAGATCGCGGAGCAGGCTGCGCAGGCTGGTTCGGCCAGGATGTCAGCGGTTGTTTCGATTGGAAGTTCCGTGTTTGGAGCAATCTTTGGGGGACGAAGCACCTTTTCAGCCACGAAAGCGCGGTCCGCCTCGAGTCGGGCTTCCAAGGCCTGGAAAGAAGGTCGCGATGTCACCCGGGCGAAGCAGGAACTCGAACGCCTCGAGGAAGAGTTGGATCGAGAACTCGCGCGAATTGAAGATCAGTTTGATGCGGATCTGACGCCGGTCGAAGCGGTGGGGATCACTCCGCTCAAGAAGAACATCAATGTGAAAGCGTGTGGCCTCGCTTGGCTGCCTTATGTCGATGGGAGCAGAGGCGAACTATTGGAGGCTTGGATTTAGGACATTCTAATTGAGAAGGTAGCCAACAAAATCCTCGCCTTTGACTGAGAGCGCTTTCGGCGTCCCAGCGTAAGCGGCCTTAAGCAGCGTTGAGATCTCAGCTTCCGGATCATCGACCCAAAGGCTGTTGGGGGCATTAAGACTCAAAAAGGCAGGAAGATCGCCGTATTTCACCGCACCTGGCAAAAAATCGGCATGCCAATCCGACTCAAGCTCTGCAAAGCGAAACCCTCCAGATCGAACGACAGCTTTGTCGATGGACTTGCCCGACATCGCCCGAGCTGCGGCGACCCAGTGTCCCGCGCCTTCCAGCCCGACCACGGAGAGCTTCTTGACCTCCCAATTGGGAGCCGAGCGAACAAACGCAACGCAGGTTATGAGATCATGGACACGCCGGGAGAAGATCGAATCGTTGTAGCCGTAGTAGTAGACGCTGGACAGGCGCCAGGTCGAACCGGGCTTTGATACATCGCCGGGATATTGCGTCCTCGTGTTCTCGTTTTTCGCTTCTTCATCAGTCAAGAATTCCCCCTGCATCCAAAGGTCAGGCGCCAGGATTGAAACTCCATTTTCCAGAAGCTTTTGTGCCTCGATCCTTAAGGAACTGTTCGCATAAAGGCCCTTTTTGCCATCGGCAAACGCCCAGATGGCGGCATGGCCATTCCAGTTCTTGGGATAGAGAAACATAGCAGGAACGGACTCCTCGTGGGTGAGGTTTCGAATGACTCCTGCAATGGCGGTATGATCGCTGCGCTGGGCTTGGGATTTGGACTCAAACTCGACTTCGTCGGCTCTCGGAAGTTCTCGGTTGATCAGAATGGTCGCCGCGGATCTTACCACCTCCGTAGCGTCCTTTCGGTTTTGCAACTGCCGTTCGGCGTCGGTCGCCCACCATTTGAGAAGCGACTTCTCATGTTCGTCTCCCGTTTGTTCGTTTTGAGGGTTCGGGTGACGACTCGACCATACCGTCAAAGCCTCTTTGCCAAGTAGTTGAAAATCGCGTTCCAGAACCGGCTGGTCCATACCCAGTCCAAAATGCCGGTTTACAAAGTTGTACATGTGGGTTCGTGAAACGTGATTGTAGTTGTGCTTAAAATGGATGTCGTAGTGCGCTTGAAAGTTGCTTTTCGCCCCAAACATTTCGTAGAGCCTAAACAAGTCCGGTGCTCCCTTGGTCTCCAATTCGCGAGTCCAGTCGTCTGCCGCAGTCATACCTTGGGGGCGAGGTGCCACTGCAGCTGCAATGTCGATATTGCCCTGTCCCATTCTCAAAAAGTAGGTGTTCTCGCAGGTGCAACCGCCCTGCATCCCGGTTGATGGCATGACACAGGGAAAAGAGGCGTCAATTCGGTCATCAATCGCCGCCAGCATCTGAGTCTGGGTTCCTCCACCGCTCGCTCCCGTAATCATCAACCGCTCGGGATCGACCTCGGGAAGGCTGGCGATGAAATCCAGGGCCCTGACACTGTTCCAGGTTTGGATGCCAAAATTGGTCTGAAGCCACGAAGCTGCCTGCGGGCTAACCAAACCCCATTCTCCAAGCGCTTTTCCGGCTAGATGCTCCCGTGGCCCTCGGCGATGTTCACCGAATTGAAGGGAATCAGAGTTGCCCAGCATGTCATAGTGAAAGACGATGCAGCCCATTCTCGCCAGCTGGACACAGCGTGCTTGAATGTGGTTGCGAGCGGCGTTTCGAAACCGTTCTGCTCCAATCGCAATCAGATTTTTCGCAGCCTGATCCCCTGCATCAAAGAACCGGGCATCTTTCCAATGACCATGGGGACAAAGAACCGCGGGCCGCACTCCATTTCGAATGCCACGGTGGAGCGAGAGTCCGGATGGCTGATACAGGTTGCCAGTCACGAAATGTCCGGGAAACGACTCAAAAAAGACCTTTTGGACCGTGTAATCGCCCATGTTGAGTTCTCCATGAATCGTCGGATTCAATGCGGTTTTGGTTGGCAGCGGCCAGAGGCCTGATCCGACCAGGATCCGAAGCTTGATCTGCTCCTTTCGAGTCGTCCACTCTTCCGTGGAAGCGACCGGTCGAAACGGATGATAGTCATGCAGGGTTATCGGAGGCGAGTAGCGGGAGTCCGGAGGCATTTCGCCGGCGGCAAAGGCTCGTATCTCCTGGCCATCGACCGGGAGCAGGCAGAAGATCGTCTGCAGGAAAATGACGAAGATGCAGAGGGGTTTCATAGCTATCAAAGTAGCCAGCCAAATGGAATCAAGCCAAGTCAGAACCGCAAAAAGGATCGGTTTGGCAGTCTAACTTCTCCAGAATGACGATTGCATTCAGAAAGGTTCGAGCCTAACATCCTTCCCAGTTTACGAGCATATGAAGCGTTTTACTGCAATCTGCTTTCCCGTCGTGCTGGTGATCGGGGCACTACTTCTACACGGGTGCGCGAGCGTCAGCCAACGAGCCATCTCCTGGGAAGCCCAGCTGGGACCAGTCCCTGACACTCCAATCTCGGCCAATGCCCTTTATCGGGAAGCCAACGTTGCAATCGATTACATTCCCAGCGGAATTTATGGGCGCAACAATCCGAGGCCACTGCGAGCCAGTTACATCACGATTCACAGCACTCAAAACTACTCGGGAGATGCTTTTGCTCACGCCAAAGCCCTCAAACGGGGGAAATTGAGAGGGGGGAGAAGGAGTGGTTATCTTTTCTGGCACTACACCGTGCAAGACAATGTGGCGATTCAGCATCTACCAACGAACGAGGCTGGGGAACACGCTGACTTGGATGGTCCGGGGAATCGCAATTCAATTGGTATCGAAATGGCGGAGCATCGCGGCAACAACATTGCGAGGACGATCGAGAGGACCGCGAAACTGGCTGCGTGGCTGGCTTACACTCAGCGAATACCGGTCAAAAAAGTGGTTCCTCATTACCACTGGCCGCGGGAGGGCTACAGGCCCGCGAACAAGAACTGTCCCCATTTCCTGCTCGACAATGGGAAGCCGCGTGGAACTTGGCGCTGGTTTCAAAAACGCGTTCGTGATCACTACGAACGGATTCAAGGTTAGCCGTTCGACGTCAACGCGAAGGATTCCGGGCGGTTGAGTCTTGGGAATTGGATTCCGAGGTATGGGATCATTGCCGCGAACCACTTTTCCGCCATTTTTTGCTCGCCCTGAGGGTTCGGGTGCACCCAGTCGTGGCAGTCATGCCCTTCCTTGCGGGGATCTTCGATCCAGCCCTCAAAATGGTTTACCGTCACCACCGGGGAGGTCTCACTCGTCTTCCTCC
>JBCDHN010000335.1:0-4547 GCA_038749915.1 Verrucomicrobiota bacterium
AAAGCCAAGGAAGCTGGAATCTCTCATTGGGTGATTCCTTATTTGGAAGGGCGGAACCGGGAAAGCCTCGATGGTTACAAGGACGTTGCCGAGAAATGCAATGTGGCGGCTGTTGAAGCCCGTCAGGCTGGAATTCAGCTTGCCTATCACAATCATGCGTTTGAATTTCAGCCGATGGAAGGCGGCAAGACAGGATTTGATATTTTGGTGGAAGAGTTTGCTCCAGAAATGCAGTTCGAGGTCGATGTTTTCTGGGTCAAGGCAGGTGGAGTGGATCCGCTGGATTTGATTCAATCGCTCAAAGGTCGCGTTTCCCAGCTTCATCTCAAAGATCTCAAAGATGGCCTAACGCTACCAGAATTCGGCAAGTTTCCGAAAGACGCCTTTCAGGAGTTGGGAGACGGAATCATCGCCATGGAGCCAATCATCGATGCCGCCTCTTCCATTGGCGTCTCACACTGTCACATCGAGCAGGATCAATCTCCGGACCCGCTCGCCAGTATCCGCCAGAGTATCGATTATCTCGGGACGCTTTAGGATCGCTCTAGTTGATTGATCAGGGAGAAGAGTTTCGATGGCTCACCCTGCGTAGATCGGAAGATTTTGCATCTTCCGCTACGGTTCAGTCAAACATCGTTAGTTGGGGAAGGCGTCGATTGCCTCAAAGAGCCGATCCAGTTCAGTGACCGTGTTGTAGAAGTGAGGGCTGATGCGGAGAAACGCACGATGATCTCGGTCATGCCGGAAACTGGCGGAAATGCTGTGTTCCGAGAGGTGTTTGAAAAGCGCTTCCAGGTCTTTCGAAGGATGGGTAAAGGTGGTGATGGAACTGGCATTGGGTCCCGTTTCATGGCCATGAATCGTAAAGCCGCGCTCTTTGAGGCGGGAGACATTGTAGGATTTCAGCTCGAGCAATCGGCGGCTGACGTTATCGATTCCGACCGCCTGAATCATCTGCAACGCAGCGTGCATCCCAAAGATCCCGGCGCAGTTCAGCACGCCGGGTTCATAGCGCCGAGCGCCGGGCTCGAACTCGACCTCATCCTGGGTGATGAAGTTGGGTGACCTCACATTCCACGCACCGAGCAGGGTGGGGCGCAGCAGGTCAAAATGTGCTTCCTTCACCATCACGATACCTGCGGTCAGGGGCCCGAGCATCCACTTGTGGGCATCGGCACTAAGGAAGTCGACGTGCTCAACTGAGGTGTCGAACGCACCAATCGTTTGGATCGCATCGAGCGAGAAAAGAGCTCCGTGATCATGGGTCAGTTTTCCAATCGCGCTGATGTCAATTCGATATCCCGTCAGGAAGTGGCAACTGGCGAGAGCCACGAGCTTCGTTCTGGAGGTGAGAGCTTGCTCGACGAGTTGAGGTGTGATCTCACCTGGTTTCTCAGGTTTGAGGTAAACGATTTTCACCCCGTGGCGTTCGAGGTCCTTCCAAGGATAGACATTTGCGGGGTAGTCATCAAGGTAACAAATGATCTCATCCCCCGCTTCCCAGGGAAGGCCATTGGCAAAAAGGCTGAGCCCCAGACTCGTTGGGCCGAGCAATGCGATCTCGTTGGACTTGGCCCCGATCATCTCGGCGCAAACGCGTCGGGTGTCGCTCACTCGCCGGAGCACGTCGCCAAACTCCTGATCGTTTTCCGATGAGGTGTTGGTGTAATCGATCACCGCCTCTGCAACGCAACGGGGAAGGGCAGTGACTCCGGCGTGACCGAGGAAGATCTTCTTCCGGGCTACAGGAAAAGCGTCCAGCCGTGTGGATTCATCGGCCAGTTGTTCGAGCGAAGTGATTTTCATCTCAAACTCTCCGCGCGCGCTCGCCTTCTTCGATCAATTCCCAAAACCCACCAGCGTTGGCGAGTTCCTCGTCTTCCGAGATGGGGAGACTGGCGCGGTAGAGGAAGTCCTGAAACGTGTTTTTGTGGAGGACGCGATGAACAATCACGCTTTCGCCTTCGAGCTCGAAGTAGATCCGCATTTCGTTGGCACGATAGCGATAGAGCGTTTTGCCATCCCGCTCCAATTTGCCGAACCGATGCTCATCCAGATTTTCGAGGTCGTCTGGGGAGACCTTGAATTCGGCAAGGAGGTCGAGTTGCTGCATCGTTGGCATCGCGGAAATTTCCGCGGCGCTGATTTCGTTGAAAATGATCTGGGACACGCTCTAACAAAACCGGGGTTTCAGGGTTCGGCAAGCGCTGCTTCGCGGACATGAGTGCGAAGCTGGGAACGCGCGATCCATTGGGAAACCAGCCCCTGGGTCGGGCTGAAAAGCCAGGCAAGGATGAAAAGGAAAAAGCCGGTGCTGACCATGGCTGAGGCGATTTTGCAATCCAGCCACAGACCTACATGGTAGCCGAGGAACGAACTCAAGACTGCGTGAACAGCACTTGCGATCATTACGCGGGACAGCCTTTCGCTGAGAAGTAGCCCGGTGGCGCCGGGAAGAATGAGCATGCCGACGACCATGATACTTCCCACAGCCTCAAAAGCGCTCACCACCACGACCGAAAGCCATCCCATGAGCCCATAGTGAACCCATTTTGCCGGGATCCCCATGGAACTGGCCAGCGTCGGATCGAAAGAGGTAACGAGGAGCTCTTTGAAGAAGGTAACGACCAAAATAATGGTGATGACCGCGATGATGAAGGACTGGATCAGTTTGGCGAGTGGGGCTTGCTCGACATCTCCGTAAAGCACGCAATCGGCGTCAAAATGCACCTTGCCGGCAAACACATTGGTAAGAACGACACCGAGCGCAAAGAGGGTGGTGAAGGTGACGCCAATGGCCACGTCCTGTTTGACGCGGGAATTCTTGTTGAGCCATTCGATCAAGGCTGAAGTCACCAATCCAGCCAGGATTGCTCCCACCACGACCCAGAAATGGTTTCCTTGTGCGATGACAAACGCGATCACAATTCCGGGAAGGACACTATGGCTCAGGGCATCACCAACCAGGGCCATGCGGCGAAGGATCAGGTAGTTGCCAGCCAGGCCGCAGGAGATGAAGACAAACATGGCGAGTAGGCGGATTTTCCAGGCTCCCCAGCTCCAGGGCTCGACGAAAATCGCGTAGGCGTCAAAGGGAGGAAACAGTTCGTTCATGACTAGGACTGGCTGGCAACAGGAACTGCTTTTCCGTGTGGATCGATCGCTTCCTCTCCAAATCTGGCCTCTAACAATTGCACGACTTCCTCGCCCAGCACGTGCTCGATCTTCTCGGCATCATCATGAACATGGTCGGGGGCGATGTCGGCGGCATGCGTCAAGTAGAGTTCCCACAGGCGGTGATTGCGGACAACCTCTCGGGCTTTACGCCAACCCGTATCCGTTAGCCTGAGCGACTCGCCCGCAAGATCAATGAAGCCATGGTTTGCGAGATGCTGGATTTCGCGCCGGACATCTTCTTCCTCGCGCTGGCGTCGATTAACGAGATCGGCGATGTCCACCCGCTCGGCGGTAAAGCTCTCGGCTTCGAGTTGATGGTAGATCGCTTTCAGCGTGTTTTCTCGACGGATTCGAGCGGACTGAGCCCGGCGACGAAAGAACCGTGGGATCAGCCCACTCGCCGGAGCGAAAAGAAAGGCAAGACCGAATCCTGAAGCAGCAACGAGAATCATGAGTGGACCGGTTGGGAACGAGGACCGCAAGAACGAGCCGAATGCGCCTCCCACCGCTGCTAGCATTCCGAACTCCACCGAAAGAACGACGACAAGCCAGAATCGATGGGTTAGAAGCGTCGCCGTCGCCGCAGGAATGATGAGAAGGGCGGAAACGAGAACGACGCCAACAGCTTGAATGGAAATGACGACGGCAAAACTGAGCAGCGTCATTAAGAGATAGTGAAGGGCGCGCTCAGGAATTCCGATCGTCCTGGCAAAGGCAGGATCGAAACTGCTGACAACGAGCTCTTTGAACAGAATCACGATGAGGATTGCCGAGATGGCGGTGACGATGCCGATCAACCAGAGATCCGCATCAGAGATGGCCGCAGCGGAGCCGATCAGAATATTGGAGAGCCCACTTTTGTCGCCGGTTTGCATTCGCTGGACCATCGAGAGCAGGCAAATCCCTACCGCGTAAAATCCACCAAGGACAATCCCAAGGCTGGTATCCTGTTTCAGCTTCGTGGTTCGTTTCAGGGCGGTAACGAATCCTACAGCAGCCAACCCAGCCAGAATCGCACCCAAGAGTAACAGAAAGGGATCCTTTTTGAGATTCCAGAGAAAGCCGAGAACAATACCGGGCAAAACGGCATGGCTCAGCATATCACCGACCAGCGCCATCCGGCGAACAACAATGAAGCTGCCGAGAAGGCCACAGCAGGCGCCGATGAGGAGACAGCCAAGCCATTGGGAACGGACATAGCTGTTTCCCCAATTGAAAAAGAGCTTGGCCTGCTCCCAAGGATCCACCTTGGAGACATCTCCGATTCTTGCGGCAAAAGAATCGGTTGGTAGCAAAAGAACGAAAACGAAGGAGAGCCAGATGAAAAAGACAGTCTGAAGAAAATTGGGGAGGATCACAGCAAGCTTGCT
>JBCDHN010000336.1:0-4543 GCA_038749915.1 Verrucomicrobiota bacterium
AAGGTCCTCGCTGTTCGGACTGCCAATTACCAAGGGAAGAAAAAGCGCGAGCGTCGCCAGGATTTTGGTCGCACCGCGCATTGGAAGAAAGCCATCGTGAAGCTCGCGGATGGTGAAACGATCGATCTGGTTTAACCCACGAAACATTTAGACACATGCCGCTCAAAAAATATCGCCCGGTAACGCCGTCGAGCCGCTACAAGCAACTTCCCGATTTCGCCGAGGTTACGAAGTCGAAGCCGGAGAAAAGCTTGACGAGTTCCTTGAAAAAGTCCGCGGGACGAAACAACTCCGGCCGGATTACCTGCCGCCATCGCGGTGGTGGTCACAAGCGCAAGTATCGTTTGATCGACTTCAAGCGGACCCGCCATGGTGACGTCGCCAAGGTGATTGCGATCGAGTATGATCCCAATCGTACGGCTCGGATTGCCCTGATCGAATATGCCGATGGCCAGAAGAGCTACATCCTTGCTCCGGCAAAACTGAAGGTCGGGATGAAGGTTCAGTCCGGAGAAAACGCTCCGCCGGAAGTCGGAAACGCGCTTCCTCTCGACAAGATTCCTCCATCGACATCGATCCATAACATCGAGTTGACGATCGGCCGTGGCGGCCAGCTGGCTCGCGGAGCAGGCCAGGCGGGAACGCTGACCAACAGTGATGGCGAATACGCGCTCGTGAAGCTTCCTTCCGGAGAAATTCGCAAGATCAATGCTCGTTGCTACGCGACGATCGGGGTGGTTGGAAACATCGAGCACATGAACGAGGTCAGTGCGAAAGCCGGCCGGACCCGCTGGAAGGGGATTCGCCCGACCGTTCGCGGAATGTGCATGAACCCGGTCGATCACCCGAACGGTGGCGGTGAGGGCAAGAGTAAGTCAGGCGGTGGTCGCCAGCACTTGAAAAGTCCATGGGGACACGTCAAGGGCCAGAAGACCCGCAAGAAACACAAGCCGAGCGACAAGTTCATTGTTCAGCGGCGCAAAGCGAAGAAGAAGTAATTTAAACCTGTCCAAACGTTATGGGAAGATCACTGAAAAAAGGTCCGTTCGTCGATATCAAGCTTCTTGATAAGATTGACGCGATGAATGACTCCGGCAAAAAGCGTCCGATCAAGACGTGGTCCCGCCGCTCCATGGTAACCCCGGATTTTGTGGGGCACACCTTCATGGTTCACAACGGCAAAGACTTCATCTCCGTCTTCGTTTCGGAGAACATGGTGGGCCACAAGCTGGGTGAATTTGCGCCGACCCGCGCGTTCAAATCCCACAGCGGACACAACCCGAAGATCAAAGGCGGTTAAGCTGCCTGTTATTTCTCAATTCTGTTTTTGAAGTTCCAGCAATGAAACACTCCATCCACAACCAGGTTCGCAACCTTCTCGCCGTAATTGGTGTTGGGTTCGGGATGGTTTGTGCATGGGCACAGGAGCAACCCGATCCTGTCATTGCGGCTCTGATGAAGCAGGCTGAGCTGGAACTCGCGCTGGAAGCTGCCAATCGCAAGATCGAGCAGCTCGAGGCGAAGCTGGCGCTGCGGTCGGAGAAAGACATGCCGATTGAGGTGGCGCTGGCGGAATCGAACAAGGAAGCGGAGGAATTCCGTGAGTTGTATCGCGACCTTCAACTGCGGATCGAGGAATTGGGTTTGGAGACAATTCGATCGGACAAAGCCCTTCAGGAACGTCTCATCAAGGCGGTTCGGGAGCGCCAGATGTTCAAGGATCGCAACAACGAAGCTTACAATCAGCTGATGAAGCTGAGTGAGGTGGTGATGGATTATGTGAAGACGGCAACGGCCGGTGACCCCGGGGCACGTCTCGCCGTTGAAGCGGAGATGCGTGCGACGGATGAGCTGCTGGGATTTGGCGGTGCGCGCAAAGCCCCGCTTTTGGATGTGGACATCAATGATGGCCAGGTGGTCAGCTTCAAGAATGACCTGAGGTTGGCGGTGCTCAATATTGGGCGCCGCAGTGGAGCACGGGTGGGAATGCCCATTGAGATTTTTCGGAAAGATCGTGCGATCGGAACCGCACTGATTGTGGACGTTCGCGACTCCATCAGTGGCGCGATCGTTCAGGAGACTTTTCGGGATGGCGATCGCGTGCAAGTGCGGGATCGCGTGAAGCCGAGAACCACGGCCAAAAACTACAATTTCTAACTCCAATACCTACGATGGAAGTCAAAGCGACCTACAAATTTGCTCGAATCTCGCCGCTCAAGGCGCGCGATGTTGCTCGTGAAGTCACCGGTATGCCGGTTTCGGCGGCTCTCGACGTGATTCGCTTCACGCCGAAAAAGGCCGCTTTCCTGATTGGGAAGACGCTGAAGTCTGCGATGGCCAATGCTGAGAACAACTTCGATCTGGCTGCGGATGATCTCGTGGTGAAGTCGGCAACCGTGACCGAAGGGCCGGTGTTCAAGCGCTGGAAACCTCGGGCTCGCGGTGGTGCAGCTCCCATTCGCAAGCGGACCAGCCACATCAACGTGATCCTTTCCAACGAACTTGGCGAAAGCCCGGCAGCACCGGTTCAAGAGGCGGAGGAGGCTCCAAAGCCCGCCGCGAAGAAGACGGCAGCGAAGAAGAAGGCGAAGTCGGCAGCGACCGAAGGCGACGATTTGAAAATGATCAGTGGAGTTGGCCCGAAGCTCGAAGCCAAGCTTCACGAAGAAGGCATCACCACCTACGAACAGATTCTTGCCTGGACCGAAGACGACATGGTCGAGTTCGGCGAGCGGCTCTCGTTCAAAGACCGAATCCAACGCGATGACTGGCAAGGCCAGGTCAAGAAACTCATTGAAGAACGCGGTTAATCCAATTTTCCAAACCTACAGACTGTCATGGGACAAAAAGTAAATCCGGTCGGCTTCCGACTCGCAGTAAACAAAGACTGGGCCTCCAAGTGGTATGCCCCTCCGGGAGAGTTTCCGGAGTTCCTTCATGCTGACATCGCCGTCCGCAAATACCTCAAGGACAAGCTCGCCTTTGCTGCCGTCTCCAAGATTTTGATTGAGCGTGCCTGGAATAGTGTGCGGGTTACGCTCTATACCGCTCGCCCGGGATTGGTCATCGGCCGTAAGGGCTCTGAAATCGAGCGGATGACGGACAAGATTTCCGGAATGTGCGGAGGCCGCCAGGTGAAGATCGACATCGTCGAAATCAAGCAGCCGGAGACGGACGCGCAGCTGGTCGCCGAAAGTGTTGCATTGCAGCTGGAAAGACGTATCTCTTTCCGCCGCGCCATGAAGCGTTCCTTGCAGACCGCAATGGACTTCGGTGCTGAAGGAATTCGAATTCGATGCGCCGGCCGTTTGGGTGGTGCGGACATTGCCCGGGCTGAGTGGTATCGCGAAGGTAAAGTGCCTCTGCAGACCCTCCGCGTCCCGATCGACTACGGATTCGCTGAAGCAAAAACCGTTTATGGAATCATTGGCGTCAAGTGCTGGATCAACCGCAATCCTGACTCTGAGAAGTCCCGGATGGCCCGCGTGACCGGCGACAATCGTCGTGACGGAAAAGGTGGTCGCCGTGATGGACGAGGTGGACGAGGACCCGGCGGTGGTGGACGTGGCCCAGGTGGTGGTGGCGGCGGACGCGGCCCAGGTGGTGGTGGTGGCGGACAAGGCCAGGGTGGGGCACCAAGCCCGGCTCCAGCCGAGGAGGCATCTGCAGCACCAGCCGAAACCCCAGCTCCTGCAACCGCGGAAGCACCAGCCGAGAGCTAATTTTTTAACCTAATTTTAATCCTAACTCTTTTTCAATCATGGCGTTGATGCCCAGAAAAGTTAAGTATCGCAAGACCCAGCGCGGAAACCGCGGGGGAACTGCCCAGCGTGGAACCAATGTCTCCTTTGGTGACTATGGTTTGCAGTCCCTGGGACGCGAATGGATTACCAACAATCAAATCGAAGCCTGCCGGATTTCGATCAACCGTTATCTCAAGCGAAAGGGTAAGGTTTGGATCCGCATCTTCCCTCACAAGCCGGTCACTGGTCGGCCTCCTGAAACCCGGATGGGTAAAGGTAAGGGTGCCGTTGAAAAGTGGGTCGCTGTGGTGAAGCCGGGCACAATGCTTTTTGAAATTGCCGGTGTTCCGGAAAGCCAGGCACGCGAAGCAATGCGGCTGGCTGCCAACAAGCTGGGAATCAAGACCCGCTTTGTCGTCCGCTAACCCTGGAAACCTGGAATTCGAACGAACTTCATACGATGAACCCAATCAAAGAACTGCGAGAGTTGACCTCCGAAGAGCTGATTAACCAGCGACGTGATCTGAAGCACGAAGTCCTCAACCTGCGCGTCCAGCAGCAGAGCGGACAGCTTGAGAACACCGCCCTATTGCGGAACAACCGTCGCCGTGTCTCCAAGATTGAAACGATTTTGACGGAGCGTCGCCGCAAAGCGGAGACGGAGGCTGCGGCGAAGCCAAGCGAGGCAGCCGCTGCGGAATAAACTGAATTTGATACCTGATTTTACTGATGAGCGAAGAAACCAACACCGCCGAAGCAACTGAGCCCAAGCGTCACCTGCGGAAAACCCGGGTCGGGAA
>JBCDHN010000337.1:0-4532 GCA_038749915.1 Verrucomicrobiota bacterium
CAGTTGGGCAAAGTCACCGATCCCTTCTTCACCACCAAGCCCAAAGGGGAGGGAACCGGACTCGGCCTCGCCATCGTCAAAAGCATCCTCAGTCAGCATCATGGGAACCTGCTCCTTAAGAATATGAAGAATCCCAAAGGTCTAAGAGTCAGGCTCGTTCTTCCTCCGCAGTCACATGGCACACTTGGGGAAGAGAAGCGTGTTGAGGTGTTGGAAAGTTAAGGCCTTCTTGCGACAGGGAAGATTCTAGTTTGCTGAATCTCCAATCGTTATCAGCGGGAAAATTCGGAGTGTGTAAGTATTCTTGATGCTCCGAAAAGTACCACTATGCAGGTCGTCAGCCAGCGTCATGATAAAGCCCTTGTCGATATCGTGCCCGATTTCGACCGAGCGATTCGAGACCAACCTGTACTCATATTCGACGGTGGACCGTGCGCTGTCTGAATCATACTTTGCGATCCCATCCTCGAAGAGAACGGTCGCTCTTCCCGAGATTTCGCCTGAAAATTCGAAGCGATTTCGATAAAGCCATTCTTCAAACTCCTTCTTTGAGTATTTGGAAAAATGGAGTTTTGCCGCGGCTTCCGTTGGCAAGGATGTTCGAGCTCGTACCTTTTTCAGTTCTTTATCAACCAAGACTGAAGCCTGCAAATCACCGGACCGAGTCAATGTCTCCTTGAGGCGGAGCAATTCGCTTTCGTAACGGTTGATAACCGGGGGAATTTCAGTGAGCACCGCCTTTTCATAGCTGGTGAGGAGCTGATCCAATTTCGGGTTGGTCATTTTTCGTTGGCCGGGTCGAAGCGGGACGGTAGCCCAACGTTTGCTAAGGATAGTTTCCTTTTCGGCCTCAAGCGCACCACTGATATCTCCTTCTCGTGTCATGGTGCGTTTGTGTTGTTCCAGCGCGCGGACGTATTTGTCCTGAATGATCTGTAGGCTTCGGACAAAGTCACGTTCGTAGTTATTGCGAGCGTTGGACAGACCACGGGGCTCCTCTTGACTATAGAGTGCGGGCAAAGCCAAAGCTGCCAAAAATCCGATCGAGTGAACACCTGCACGATAGAAAGACATAAGGTGAGAGTAGAGATCTAGGGTTGAGATTGCAAGGCGAGGATTTGCGGGAACATCTTCAGTTATTGAGAGCTTCGATGAGACCAATTCCTCGAATTGCGGTTGGCCTGGTTTAGCGGCGAGGCGCTTAAATGCCTCAAACTGTGGCTGGTGCTTGAAGGTCAGACTTTTCCTCGATCACCTTCCTGGGAAGCTTAAACGAGAGTAAGGCGGCTGAGAACGCAAAAAAGAGCGAGGCGAGGAGACAGCCTTGCAACTGGTAATGCTGAAAGAGGAAGCCGGACAGAACGGTCCCAAGAAGTCGACCCATCGCGTTGGCCATATAGTAGAAACCGACGTTCATGGCAATCTTGTCCCGATCGGAATAGGCGACGATAAGAAAGGAGTGAACCGCAGAGTTGAGGGCGAAGACGATTCCAAAGGCAGTCAACCCAATCATGATGATGATGTCTGGAGAGAAGATGTTCTCCGTCTGCAACAGCCACGCGAGACCGCCCATGGTGAGGGCGAGAAGGAGGGCGAGGACAGTGGCGGATTTGCCGGTGGGAGGCGAGCCGCCGGGACGTTTGATGAGACCCGGGGCAGAAGCCTGGATGAATCCGTAGCCAATGACCCACAGGGCGAGGAAGCCGCCGACTTCCCAAAAGCTCCAAGCCAGGGTTTCGTGGAGAAAGACGGGAACGCCGACGACGAACCAGACATCGCGGGCTCCAAAGAGAAACATGCGGGCGGCGGAGAGCCAGTTGATCTCTTTCGATTTGGAAAAGACTTCTTTGAACTTGGGTTTGGTGCTGGATTTGCCGAAGTCTCCGCGAACGCCGATCAGGCAGGATAGCAAGGCAACGACGATGAGTCCGGTCAGGCTCATGAGGGCGGTGAAGAAGCCTGTTAATTGAAGAAGCATAGCACCGAGAAAGAATCCCACGCCTTTGAGCGCATTTTTGGATCCGGTGAGGGCGGCGACCCAGCGGAAGAGTTTCCGTTGCTCACCAGAGGGAACCAGCAGCTTGACGGCGCTCTTGGAGCTCATTTTGGTAAGGTCTTTGGCAATGCCGGAGAGGGCCTGCATTGCCATGACAAAGGCAACGGCTGAAGTGCGCGACCAATCGGCCTGGAGAAATGAGAGGCCAACGAGTGCGATGATCTGAATGGATAGACCCGCATAAAGAGTCGACTTGAGGCCGAGCCGTGCGCCGATCCAACCACCAAAAAAATTGGTGACCACGCCGAAGATCTCGTAGAACAAAAAGAGAAGTGCGATTTGAAAGGGCGTGTATCCCCACTCATGAAAGTTCAACAGAACAATCATGCGCAGCGCACCATCCGTCAGCGTGAAAGCCCAATAGGCGCCGGTGACTTGGACGTAGTTGCGGACGTTGTTGCTCAAGATTTCAGGTTTCCGGCTACTTTTCGAACAAGTTCGGCGAGACGATTGGCATAGCCAAATTCGTTGTCATACCACGCGTAGATCTTTACCTGGGTTTGGTTAACGACCATGGTGGACAAAGCGTCGATGATTGAAGAACGGGGGTCGCCGACGTAGTCGATTCCAACCAATGGCTTTTCCTCATAACCAAGGATCCCCGCCAGCTCGCCTTCCGCAGCCGTCTTCAGGAGTTGGTTCACTTCCTCGACCGTGGTTGGCCGATCGACTTCGAAAACGCAATCGGTGAGGGAGCCAGTCAGGAGCGGGACGCGGACAGCGTGGCCGTTAAGCTTGCCGGTTAGTTCCGGGTAAATCTGAGTAATGGCGGTAGCGGAGCCGGTGGTGGTGGGGATGAGGGACAGCGAGGCGGCTCGAGCTCGGCGCAGATCCTTGTGCGGCTTGTCCACGATCACCTGGGTGTTGGTGATGTCGTGGATGGTGGTGATGGAGCCGTGTTTGATGCCGAGGCCGTCGCGGATCACTTTGACCACTGGAGCGAGGCAGTTGGTTGTGCACGAGGCCGCGGTGAGGAGGTTGTGGGTTGTGGGATCGTAGAGATAATCGTTGACGCCCATCACCACATTGAGAGCGCCCAGTTTGACCGGGGCCGCGACGATGACTTTCTTGATTCCCGATTCAAAGTAGGGAGCTAGAGTTTCCGTGGTTCGGAACAAGCCCGAGCTTTCGATCATGATATCGACATCGCTCGGTTTCCATGGTGCCTCGGACAGGTTTTTGGAAGTGGCGAAGGCGATGGGCTTACCATCTATCACGATGGATTGTCCTTCGATCGCGATATCTCGCTTCCAGCGACCATGAAGGGAGTCAAACTCAAGGAGATGGGCGGCAGATTGGACGCCACCGGGATCGTTCACGTAAACGATTTCGAACTCCGGCCAATTCCAGGCGGAGCGAAAGGCGAGGCGGCCGATGCGGCCAAAGCCATTAATTCCAATGCGGACACTCATTGGTCGCACCCTTGGCGGGGCCGGTGCTGAGGTAAGTGGAGAAATGCGAACATTTCGTCACAATTGCGCTGATTGGCAACAAACGTGCTTAGTCCTTTACGGCCCAGCGTTCATTGAAGAAGTCGGCTTCGACAATCTTACCTGGCGTTGAGCCATCGGGTGCCTGACGAATGTCAATCACCGCCCAATCCGGAAGTTTTGGGTTTTGGAGGGAGTTGGTCCGATCGTGATCTTCGCGGAAGGAGAGGCCGCTGTTGATGACGAGATAGCGTTCCGGGTTGAGCGGGTTCGGGTAGATCAGAACAGGCACATGAAAGCTGGGATCGACGCTGGTTTTTCCAATTTTCAGCTTCTCATCCCAAATCAGGGGAAGCTTGTCGATGGTTGCTCCAATGACGGAGTTGGTGGTCGGTTCGCCCCAACAAACGAGGCTGTGGTTTGCAACATCTTCCTTGGTCAGCTCATCGGCGCGCTTGACGGGGAGATGGCCGCGCATCAGCTCGCGCCAGCGATTCGCAAAGTGGGAGGACTCGAATTCGAGCCACTTCTGAAGGCTCGGATTTTGGGACGGCTCAGTCGGGAGAACCACGAGGAAAGGTGCCATAAACGCATCGTCAATTGGGCCTTGGAGACCGGGTTTCTTGCGCAGGCCTTCCGGGGAGCCTAGTTGCCACGTACCATCGACTTGCCGACATTCAAACCAGTGCCCAATGGATTGATGGTTAGTCAGGTTTTGACCGTCGATTTTGAAAGAGCCCGTTCCCGGAAGTTTGAGGCTCGTAACGTTCTTCGTCGCTACGAGGGTTACGTCGTTTTCCCGTCGCAAGTCGACCGTTGAATCCTGCCAGTGCTCTTTCAAACCGGTGATGGAAATCTGGCGATTTTCCGGATAACGCAAAGTTTGTGTTTGAAGGAGGACTTTGGAACGAGGCCGGTAGTTTCGGGAAGGAACCGCCATCAACGCATCGAAGATCTGTTTCGCCGAAGCATCATCATATTTGTGGCCCATTTCCGGACCGACGATGTGCTCTAACTCGTGGCCGTGTTTTTCCAGTTCCCGTCCC
>JBCDHN010000338.1:0-4507 GCA_038749915.1 Verrucomicrobiota bacterium
CTCGGACATGGCCACGTAGGCCCGCCCGCCCATCTCCGTGGTTTTCCACTTCTCGGGAGCGGCGGCGTTCGCACAACTCAAGGCACCCAGCGCAAAAATGACTGTGGCAACGCAACTCCTACACGGAGCCAATCTCTGTAGACCGTTCAAAACGAATGATCATCAACGAAAATTCTGAGGGTTCCAAACTGGATTGTTGGAATCTTGGTTTTTTGCTGGGTTTTTCTGAAGATCTGCTCAATCCAAGCTTCATGGAGTCGTCTGCTCCCCATGTTGAGAGCCATATCATCACATGTTGTTACTTGACTCTCTAGGTAATTCCATAATTATCATCTCCACCAAATACAACTCATGAAAACTCTGATCACCATTGTTACTTCTGTATCGTTGCTGGCTGTTTCAACCCCGTTGAGCTTGGCGGCCGAGCCTGCTTCAACTCCGGCCGAAGAATCGATCTCGGCACCCCAGCGGGCCGGACGAGTGATCGGTGACATTTTGCATCTTGCTGGATCTGCGATTGAAGCGGCTGGTAGCGGACTTCAGTGGGTTGGAAAGAATGCGAAAAACGTCGCCTCCGGAGCGGGGAAAGGCGTTTCCAAAATCGGCTCAAAGTTCTCCAAAAAGAAGAAGGACCAATCCTAGATCGCCACGGCCGCGGGTTAATCTGAAACGTTAAGCGAAGACACGGGCCATTGCGTCGGGCGCAAGCTCACCGACTTGGGTTAGCATTTGGGTGAAATCGACAACATTACGCCCTTCCACGAGGAGTCCATCTTTCCATTTTCCTGACATGCTGAAGTGGGTGACGACGTCCTTGCCGCTGGCGCGGTGATTCCCGGTGAACTGGCAATGACCGAATACGAGATCTCCATCGACTCCGATTTCAAGGATTTCGACCTTCACATCATCGAATGAAGTGGTGATCGCGCGATGGAATGCCTGGAAGCCTTCACGGCCATTGGCGGGGATGTCGAGCCCCTTGAGATTGCAGTCTTCCGCCATGAGTTCCGTAATGGTATTCTCGTCCTGCTGATTCCAGACCTTTTCGATCCAGTATTCCGTCGCCTCGCGGTTTGTCCATTCTGGGTTTGCTGCCATGGCATCAGTAAAAGAAGAATTCTGAATCCGTCGAGCAAAAGATGAATGGAGTTGTTAGGTGCGGAATTTGTATCGACCGATGAAGCCGGCGACCACTTTGCTGATCGACCTAAGCCAGAAGGTCACTGATCACCTTGCCATGCACATCGGTCAGGCGGAAATCCCGGCCTGAGTAGCGGTAGGTCAGCTGTTTGTGATCGAAGCCCATTTGATGGAGAACGGTGGCGTGGAAGTCGGGCATGCTGACGGGATTCTCGGCCACTTCGAGGCCGAAGTCATCGGTTGATCCGTAAACGGTCCCGCCTTTGATCCCTCCTCCCGCCATCCAAATGGTGTAGCCGTCGATGTGATGATCCCGGCCCACCCGGTTGGGATCGAACTTCTTCACGGCTTGAATCGTGGAGGTGCGACCCATCTCTCCTCCCCAGATGACCAGCGTATCGTCCAACATTCCACGCTGTTTCAGATCGGTTAGCAGAGCTGCAATGGGTTGATCACTCTCGCCGGCAAGTTGTTTGATGCGAGGAATGATGCTTCCGTGATTGTCCCAAGGTTGCCCAGCACCGTGGTAACACTGAATGTAGCGGACGCCGCGTTCGGCAAGTCGTCGGGCGGTGAGCAGGTTTCGGCCTTGAATCGTGTTTCCATACAGTTCACGGATGTGCTCCGGCTCCTGATTCAGGTCGAACACTTCAGAGGCCGCAGTTTGCATTCGGAACGCCATTTCCATGGAATGTATCCGGCTTTCGAGGCGTTCATCACCCGGGTGAGTGCTCGCGTGGCGACGATTCAGCATTTGGGTGAGGGCTACCTGAGAACGTTGGTCCGCCGGATGAATATCCTTTCGCGTCAGATTGGGGAGGAGCTCCTTGCCTGTCGTCCCCAGATCGATATGCATGCCCTGGTAAATGCCCGGGAGAAAGCTGCTCGTCCAGTTTCGAGACTGGGCGGTCGGTAACCCTTTCGGACAGAGAACGACAAATCCGGGAAGATCTTCGCTGTCGTTGCCCAGCCCGTAGAGCATCCAGGACCCCATGCTCGGCCGGGGGAGGGTGGAGTGGCCACAGTTGGTAAGCAAAAGACCGGGAGTGTGGTTTGCGATTTCGCCCTGCATGGAACGAACGACGCAAAGGTCGTCGGCATGCTTGGCCACTTCCGGGTACAGCTCGCTGATGTCCATTCCGGACTGACCATGTTTGGCAAACTTGAAAGGCGATCCGAAAAGCGTGCCGACCCGGTTTCGCTGGGTGGGCTGAAGCTTGGCTTTGATCGAGTCGGGAAGCGGTTTGCCATTGAGGGCGGTCACCTCCGGCTTTGGATCAAATGTGTCGATTTGCGAAGGTCCGCCATTCATCATGAGATGAATGACCCGTTTCGCTCGTGCCGGGTGGTGAGACTTTCTCGCCGCAAGCGGAGAGGTGTCTCCATTTTTTGCCAATAAGCTGGTTAGAGCCAGGGAGCCGATCCCGCAGCCACTTTTTTGCAGCCAATGCCGACGCGAAAGATAGGGCTTGGGTTCCATGTTAGTCGATGTATTGGAATTCGTTGCTCATCAAGATACCCTGTGCGACCAGATCCCAGGTGAGGGGACGATTCTCTCGCTCCACAAACTTCAGCATCCTTGGAAGCTCAAGATGGTCCGGTTCGCGCTGCAAAATATCCGTGAAAAGTTGGCGTAGTCTGGCTTCATTGTCTGAGCATGCGAGGAAGCTCGGCGATTGCACAACGCTCTTGGCCTGATCAATAACAAAGGGAGCATTCAGGGTGAAGAGTGCCTGTGTTGCCACGATGCTTTCGTCGCGAAGCGGTTGCGTCTGCATCGGCGTTGGAAAGTCGAATGCCCGCAATGTTGGATCCAGATTGAAGCGATTGATAAAGCCATATATTGCCCTTCTCCGGGTGTAATCCTCCGCCCAAAGCTCATTCGGCTTACCTCCCATCGTCAGATCAAGACTCCCGGCGACGGCGAGAAAGCTGTCACGGATTGCTTCAATCGAAAGGCGTTTGCGGTTGGCTCGCCAGAGATTGCGGTTTTCTGAATCCAGCGCTGCCATCTCAGTGCGATGATGGCTTGCCTGCTGATACGTCCGGGAGGTAACGATCTGTTTCACAAGGTGTTTGGTGGACCAGTTGTTCCTCACAAATTCCGCCGCGAGCCAGTCCAGCAATTCCGGATGGGTTGGAGCCGCCCCTTGAAGGCCAAAGTCTGATGGAGTGGAAACCAGGTGTGATCCCATGATGTAACCCCAAATCCGGTTGACGAAGACGCGGGCGGTCAGCGGATTTTCCGGCGAGACGATCTTTTCGGCGAGTTGCAGGCGACCACTTGAATCTTGCGGGAATGCGGCTTGGTCCGGATCCAGAATCTTCAAAAAGCGCCTTGGAACGGTTTCTCCTCGTTGAGAAGCGTCACCCCGGACAAACACGACAGGCTCGGCAATCTTCTTCGCATCCTGAACCACCATCATGTGGTTTGGCGCGCCGGGGTGGAATGTGAGAAGCTTGGCCAGTTCCGTATCTCGAATCTTTCCCGCCAACGACTTGTTGTTGTTCTTCGCCTTCTGCCCCTTCACGGCCCCCATTTTGGCGTCTATTGCAGCGCGTTTTTCCTCGTAGTCGATCTGATCCAATTTACTCGGATGATAAGCGGTGGAGAGAGGAAGCTTGTTTTCATCCAGTTCATCAATTCGATTCACAGCCGCGAACACGCCTCGCAAGGAGTAGTAGTCGGCGGTCGGAACCGGCTCATACTTGTGATCGTGACATCGCGCGCAAGCGACCGTCATTCCCATCAAACCCCGCGTCGTGACATCAATCCAGTCGTCGAGCGACTCGGCTTGGCTTCGATTCGCGTGTGGACCAATGGCCCAAAATCCCAGTGCGGCCAAGTCAGGGGAGTTTTCTTCGAGTCCAAGCTGATCTGCGGCAAATTGCTCGCGCACGAACTGGTCGAAAGGTTTGTCCGCGTTGAAGGACTTGATCACGTAATCCCGATAGGTGAAGGCGAACGGGAAGTAGTAGGGAGTCTTGGTGTCGGGGCGATAAGTGCTGTCGGTGTCGGCGTAGCGAGCGACATCAAGCCAGAGACGCCCAAAATGCTCACCGAAAGCTGGAGAATCGAGCAGTTCATCAATCACGGTCTCGAGCGCTTTTTCCCGATCGTCTGCGGCTGAGGCAGTGAATTGGCTCACGGCCTGAGAGGTGGGCGGTAGTCCCGTGAGATCGTAGGTGAGTCTTCGAATCAACGTCCGATCATCTGTGGGTGGAGAAGGCGTGAGACCTTGTTCATTGAGCTGCGCTCGGACGAAGAGGTCGATCTCCGTTCCCGCACCATTTGGGGGATCTACCGCATCCACGGGTTGGAAGGCCCAGTGTTCCCGTGCTTTTTCAAAGATTACGTCCTGATCTC
>JBCDHN010000339.1:0-4498 GCA_038749915.1 Verrucomicrobiota bacterium
ACCAAACATTCACTGAATTGTGCATCTTTCAGGTAAAAAGCCGGAGACGGGACAGCCTGCGGAAACTTCCCTCCATCAGGGTTAGAATCGCACCACCCGCAATGGGCGACCTGATTCTGATGATTGGGAGAGGTTCCAGCGAAAAACCGGGGGTGAATGAATGGATTCAGGATGGCAAAAAGCGATGGGGCTTCAACATCGTGTCCCATACCGCGAGAACGCCATTCGCCAATTTCTTTGGGGAGACGCACGGCTACTTTACGGAATTCGGCAATGGCTTGTTTGACTGTCAGGGTGCGTCGGGCGATTCGGGTGGAGCAGCCTTCTATTACGATTCCCTGCGAAGGGAATGGCAACTGGCCGGCATGCTCACCGCGGTCACGACTCCCGTTCATGAGAGGCGAACCCATCGTGGTGATTCAACTTTCATTGCCGGGTTGCAACCCATGAAATACGAGCCCGCACGAGTCAGCGAAGCCCGCCTCGGAGCCAATGCCGCCAGCCATCAAGGCGTCCTAGCGAAACGATGACTTCAGAGATTCGGTTCGCTCAAACAAGGACGCTATCTCCTCATCGGAAAGAGCGCGCCTCCAGATCGCGAGCTCGTCAATATTTCCTCCTAATCCGGCGAGATCTTCTTCATTGCCGTTGGTTCCAACTCGCATGCGGTGCGTTGAAGAAAAGTGGTAACCCAGAGCTGAGTAGTCCAGCACACCGATGCGCCCCCCGTCCACAAAGGCGCTCAACGAATTTTCGTCAGGATTGACTACGATGGCCAATTGATGCCATTCCCCATCCCGCAACGCCGGCCATCGCCCACCGATCTGTGCCCAGTTCGAACCATTGCAGAGTCGAAACCGAACCATTTCGCCATGAAGGAGAATCAGCCATCCGGGCTCATTCCTCCGCTCAGCGCCGGTGCCCAAAACACGGACTTCGTTTCGACTCGGCTCGCTCACTTTTAACCAAAAGCTGACCGTCATGGGATCCTCCCGCAGGGCAAAGGTCCTAACCTTGCCAAAGACCAACCCTGAAGTTTCGTCGAGATAAATCGATTCGGCAAACCTCCCTTCTCCCCGTCCCGGCGAGCCCACTCCCATCCCCTGAAATGTCGCCGCACCGGCATAACCACGCGTCTCGGAATCGAGCGGCCAATAACCGAAGAGAGACTCGGCGTGGGGAGGAAGATCGCCGGTGAAGACCACCTGAGCCCCCGGCGCATCAGCGATTCCGAGCGGATCTCGCTCCAGTTCCTTTCGCTCGGCATCAAAATACCAGGTCGCAAACCAGCCCACCCCAATGGCCAGACCAATCAAAATCAGAATGAGGACCGTGGCCGAAGCCGACTTCTTGGTGACCTCACGCGATGCCTGCCTCACGGCTTCGCTCGAGGGCAGTTGCATCTTCGAAATCCCCACACTCTGGCCCGAAGTAGCAGCGGGCGTGTGCATGGCCCGGGTGAACTGTTCCGGGTTCTGCAGGGCTGGCGTGTAATGATCAATAATCTGGAGAAAGTAGGGAAAGGCGGAGGATCCGGACGCTGCGAGGTCTGCCCGATAAGCCTCGGCATCAAAATCGATCCGCCGAAAGTAAACACTCCCGGAGTCGTCATCAAAAATCACATACCTCGCTCGAATATCCTGGGGATTCCGCGGTTCTCCTACGGATCCCACATTGATGATGTAACGCTGGCCCGGCTGACATTGAAAGTCGTCGTCCGCCTCCTGGCTCACCAATCCATCAGCCTCCACGAAAACGGTCGGGTGATGGGTATGCCCGATAAAGGTGCACCAATGTCCGGACGCGCCAAAGTCCTCGCAGGCTTTTTCAACCGTCTCCACGTAATCAAATCGATCCGGGCTCGCGGTCTCGGCGTGGACGAACAGCAGGTTGTCGACTTCCGTCGCATAAGGAACCGAACTTAGAAACTCCAGCGCCTCTTCGTCCAACAAGGCCCGCGTGTGAGCAATCCCAGCTTTGGCGTTATCATTGAAATAAGACGAATCGAGCCGACCACAGGCCGCCGCATCGTGATTCCCCAGGACAAAGGCATGGGAGTTTTCCCGGATGCTGCGCAAGACTTCAGCTGGTTTGGGGCCGTATCCGACGGCATCTCCCAAACAAATCAAGACCTCGCATTCGTTCGCCCGAATATCCGCCAACGTCGCTTCCCAAGCTTGGTTGTTTGCGTGAATGTCGGAAAAAATGGCGTAGCGCATAAAACGAAGTCCGGAATCCCGGCCAGCATTGTGGCCCTGCTAGGAGAGCTTTCCACACCAATCTCGCCTTTGGCAACTGAATTCAGAACGTAACCACATAGAATGCCCCTTGCGAAATATCCGCCGCGTCCTCGGCCGGAACCCAGCGCTCGGTGTATCGTTCTCCCCAACTGTCGCTGAACGCGATCTCGTTCGTTTCCTCATTGTAGCCGATGATGAGCGTGATGTGGGCGGTATCCCGATCGACCGCCAGCTCCCGGCTTTCCATTTCTGTCTCGAGAGTGGCCGCGTAGGCTCCCCAATCTTCAACCTCCTTGCGGCGCTTCGTCGTTTCGTTCGCAAGCTGGTTGAACGGCTTGGTCGAGTACATCCCCCACATCACGGGAATGCCCTCATCGATGTATTTGGCGAGCTTGCGAAACTCCATCTCGTCCATGCGAAAGGTATCGAACCCGCGCCCTTTTCTCCGGATGTCGCTTCCCACAGCGTCCATCAGCGCTTGACCACTGGTACCGCCACCCATCGCGGTTTCGCCCGCCATGGCTAACAAATACATGTCAGCCGGAATGCCGAGATAGCGCATGCAGCGCTCGAACGTTGCCGGAACGCAATACCCTTTCGGTCCCTGATCCACCATCGGCAGGTTGCTCACCACCACGTCGCCGTTTTCCCGCTGTTCGACATTGGATCGCGCCAATTTGCGGATCTCGAGTCCTTTGATCCGCTCCGACTTTCCACCGGCATCGGCAAAGGCCTTGGGTTGAATTTCCAAACTCACATACTCGTTTTCCTGTTCGAAAACGAGAAACGCATGATCGTTCCAATCCCATCGCAACACATTCTGGCGGCTCGATCCTTCCCCGAATCGTTGCTTCTCACCTTCGCCAAGCAAATCAGTCAGCTTCTCGGAAAGCGTCGCCACATCCGCTTCGATCAAGTCATTTAACGCCTCCAACTGATCTTCCTGGCCTAACGCCGAAACGCTGTCGCCCTTGTTCGCAAAGACGAGCGAAATAGAATTGACACCGTTGCCCTCGCCATACAAAGCTGCCGAATAGGGACGCGTTCCCAGCAGTCGAAAATCGGGTCGTGGATAGTTGCGAAAACTGCTGACAAACTCGGTTTTCGACTCGCGCCGCCACTTCAAACGCCCGGCAACATCTTCCGGCACATCATCCCACAAATGAGCATCCGCAAAAATAGGATGCCCCAGCGTTTCGTTCATCGACTCCATCGCCACATCGCTCGTCGCCATCGGGGCGGTTGACTTTGGCGCAGCCGCCCATGCCGCGATCATCTCCTGGTCCGCCGCCACAAACATCGTCGCATCCACCATAAACGATCGGCCATCCCGACGCTCGATCGTGACCTTCCCACTCTTCACGTCGACGATCTTCGCCTCCATCTCCTGGCCCTTCGTGTTGGTGAACAGGTGAAACTCGTCCTCGGCCTGCGCCACGGAAGCGCCGAGGAATACCAACAGAGCAACAAAAAGTCGGTTCATGGTAGGGGGTCGGGTGATTGAACATCTACCTCCTAACCCAAACTCAAGCCCTTGGCCAGCGGGATCATCGCCTCGGGAGTCCTCGGCTCTGAATCGCAATCAGGGTCGGCTATCTTGATGTTCTCGGCATTGATCGGCCCGTATCGTTGAGTTGGTGGGAAGAGTTCTCAACTAAACGGCCATCCTCATCCAACGCCGTGCGGATGGAGGTGGATTTCGCGAGAACACTTGCTTCGCGCCAACCGTAGCCACGATTGGCAATCGTGGTTGGCATTGGTTCGTGCAAGGGCTCCCGCGAAATCCGAATCTCATCACTCCACACCAAAAAACTTGAACTTCCCGCGATGAATTCGATGGAGTATCGCATGTTTCGAAACCCCTTCGTCCTTCTCCTCGCGTTCGGATTGGTCTCTGCACAGGCCCTCGAAAAGCCCAACGTGCTCCTGATCTGCATCGATGATCTTCGCCCCGAGCTGGGCTGCTTCGGAATGGACTACATTCAATCACCCCATATTGATGCCTTGGCCGCCGAAGGCCGCGCCTTTCATCGTCACTATGTCCAGGCCCCGACCTGTGGCGCTTCCCGCTACACTCTCTTGACCGGTCGCTACGGACCTGCCTCAAATGGAGCCCTCTTCAGCCGCGCCAAGACGCTGAAGGAAAAACCGGAGGCCGTACCTCCCAGCATGCCGGCCTGGTTCCGCGAGCACGGCTACACCACTGTATCCGTCGGCAAGGTTTCCCACCATCCCGGCGGACGGGGCGGAAAGGATTG
>JBCDHN010000340.1:0-4489 GCA_038749915.1 Verrucomicrobiota bacterium
CATTGATGTCCCGGATGCCCTGAAGATCGTAAGCCAGCTCAATAAAGAACGCTGGGGCGACAAAGGTGACACATTCAAGTCTGAAGAGTTCAACCGATTCCACCATTCTCTTGCAGATAGCTTTTCGGCAAAGGGATGGCTCTATCTCAGATTACTCAAGGTCGATGGCCAGTTCGCAGCTGCTCGCTACGACTTTCTCTACGACAACAAGCTTTGGAACTACCAAAACGGATGGCTGCCCGAACTTTCTCATTTATCGCTCGGAAAGATGATGATTGGCGATTGTGTCAAGTGGTGCATCGAACAGGGAATTCGTGAATACGATTTTCTTGCCGGTGATACCGACTATAAGAAGTCATGGGCGACGGCCTCTCGACAACTCATGACGATCGAAGTGACCAACCCTTCGAGCCGCAAAGCGCTGGCATATCAGCAACTTCGCCGCATCAAAAACTATATGGAGCGGAAAGCCGCCTCCTGAGATTTCATCTTATATTGGCGCTGGAGCAGCTTTTTTCACACCAAGCTTTTTCAGCTCTTTCGAAACGAGTTTCTCAATCGTGTCGGCAGGCAATGCAAAGGTCTTGATCCGACCAGCTCTTGCGATATTGATCCCGATCACGTTCCCGTCGAGATCGACGAGCGGCCCACCACACTCCTGGGGTTTGATCGGCAAATCAGTCTGAAGCGCGGTCGGATACTCGGTGCGACGGTCACTCAGCTCGGTTCCCATCTGGTTCATGTGATGATTCCTGTCAGGCATTCCCCGATCGACCTCACTACGGTCGCCCAGCTTAACGTTGAGCTTCTGTTCTTTTTGATTGCGTAAGAAAGCAATCTCCACGGTTTCGCCTGGCTTGGTGGAACTGATCGCTCGGATCAGCTTTTCGGGCGTGTCACAGACTTCCGCATCCACCCGGGTAATGATATCACCGGCACGAATCCCGGCTTTGCCCGCATTTCCGCCCGACAACACCTGAGTCACACGAATTCCCTGCGAGTGTGGAGCGGTTCCAATGCCCAGGAATCCCTTGTTTCGGCTCGATAAACTTCGTGGATGAACGCTGACTACGCCAATGGCAATCGGATCGGGACCTGACCCAGCGGCCGCCAACAAGGACCCCAGCGGTAAACGCTCCCGTTGATCCCACTGGACCGACATCAATTGGGAATCGGTTTCGATCTTGATCAAAGCAAGATCGTAGTCCGGAAAGGATTTCACAATCCTGGCTGGGGCCTGCTCGTCCTTGCTCAGCATAACCGTCAGCGCCTGATTGTTCTTGGTTTCGATTTCACTGGCCTTGGTCAGGGCGTAGCCATCCTCATGAACAATGGTGCAGAGACTTTTCCATTCCTGGCCCCGAAACACCAGATGCGTCGCATCAGATGCGGTAACCACGGAGGGGCGAAACGCATTCATCACCTCGCGAAAAAAGCCTTCCCCAACGAAGATGGGCTTGTCAGGGTCATACTTTCCGGGCTCAACTTTCTTTTCCCCAAACATTTCCACCAGTTTGGCTTGGTCCTGTTCGTTGAGGGTTCGGCCAAATCTCATCATAAAACCCGCAAGCTCGTCAGATCCTCCAAACTTTTCGACCATTTCACGATCGATTTGAAAGTCTCCCTGCTTCAAGAATCCGCGCATCAGTTGGTTGAACTCCGTTTGCAAGGCCCGACGCTCGCGATTGGTCATCGGCTTTCGCTCCGCTCCCTGCGGAGAGCGTCGCAATTGAGGACCTCCAGATGGCGGCAGGCCCGAAATATTCTCTGCGGAGGTCAATTTGATCTCAATGTCTTGCTCGACGGCCCCTGACCGAATGCGAACCTGGAGCGTGTTTCCAGCCCGGTAACGACCAACTTCTTCGATCAGCCCCTTGGTATCCCTGATCGCAACGGTCCCGATGCGCAGCACGACGTTTCCGGGCTCCAAGCCGGCTTTCTCAGCTGGGGAACCGGGCATGACCTGACGGATCGCGGCCCCACCCGTTGCCGTATCTTCCAATACCACCCCCAGCATCGGGCGTTCCGGATTATCGAGAAATCCCCCCAGGTGGGCGCCACCATATCGATCGCCGCTAAGCAGCTTTCCCCAATCATCCAAATACGTTGATATGGGAACATGATTGTTCTGAGAAAGACTGAATCCGATATTGGAATGGATCCCGATCAATCGACCATCAAGGTCAAAGAGTGGTCCGCCAGAATCCCCGCCGATCAATGCGCAATCAGACATGACAAAACTGTCCTTGTCATTCTCAATGACACGCCCAAGCCGGATCGGTGGCGTGCGGTCGGCCTGATATCCACTGGCATGCCCCAGCGCGATGCACCAATCATTGCGCTGCAAGTTTTTCGAGCTTCCCATTTCCACAAAGGGATATTCACCCCCGTCCGTAATCTGCACCATGGCGGCATCGCGGGAAAAATCCATCCCAAGCACTTTCGCTTCAGCCCGGCTTCCGTTGGGAAAGATGACGGTTACCTTTTCGTTCATCTCGACCGCAACATGCGCCGCCGTTAGAATCAGCCCGTCCTTGGTAACCACCACTCCGCTTCCGGTTCCAAATCGTCGTGATTCACCACCCGGAATCAACGAAACCGTCGCCGGAAGAGCCTTCTCCGTCAGTTGTTGAATGCGCGCCTCCGTGTCTCGCAACGATTGAGGAGTTACCTGACTGGCGCCAAGATTGGCGAGGGAACCAGCAACCCCCAGCAGCACTGAAAATTTGACTAGATACGACTTCATGACCTTTTGACGGATTCTACGCCAAAAAGCTCACATCGGGCAATGCAGGAAGCCCCAAAGAACGACAAAAAGGCTTCATTTGGTTAGAAATCCCGCGATTCAGCCTCAAAAACCCTCTCCCATCGCGTCGCCCATCTTTGCATAGACCTCGCGATTTTCAGCACTGTGAGCGACCAGATCATCCGAAAACTCAACCCGTTCGGGCTCGAAAAACATGGCGACCATAGATCCCCCAAACTCAAACCATCCCTTTTCGTCACCCTTGGAAACCGCGACATCAGGATTGAAACTCTGCCGAATACTTCCCACATTGGTGGCTCCAATTTCGATCACCAGAACTTGCCCAAATTTCTCCGACTGCACTCTGGTCATTACTCTCTTGTTTTGCAGGAGGTAGACCAAGCTTCTTCGCAGCGCGATTGGACTCACCGAGTAGAGAGGGCCATTGAGCAGTTGCGGTGCTTCGGGGACTCCTGAAAGCCCGAAGTGGAAACGGTGATAATCGACAGGGCAAAGACGGGAAAAGACGGCTCCACCAGATCGATACTTCTCCGAAAGGCTCCGATCGCCTAGAAATGACTCGAGGTCGAATTCCTGACCCTTGGCATAAAACCCGGTCGCCTTCGACAGATCGGGGATGGCGAGATGGCGTCCATCAGCGGGAAACACGACCGATTTTTCCAACGCATCAATGGGCCGGGCCTCTGGATTCAGTTTGCGACGGAAAAACTCATTGAAGCTGGAAAACGACTCCGGATCGGCAAATTCCGCCGGGTCCAAGCCATAAGTCTCGATGAAATCAGCGATCTTCGACCGCGTCTTTGGCGAGTCCATTTGCCGCCCATACCAGTGCGAAAACCAAGCTCGCTTCACAAAGGCTTCCAATCCGAGACGACCCACCTGCGTTTCGTAGGCCCATCTCAGCCATTTCTCGCCATAAATCTGTTCGCTTTCGATCCTGTCCTTATCGCGATGGTAGAATTGAATTGGCTGCATGAAGTGGTCAAAGCCGAATTGGGAGACAACTTCATCCTATGTCCGAAAACGCTGGAATCGATAACATTTTCAGGCTTCGTTATTCTTTCCTAACTCTATGAGATTTTTCCAAGCTTTGGCAGTGATTGGCTATGCCGCTGCTGTGATGCCCTTGAGCGCTCAAGATCCGTCTCCATCCGCTGACGTTGATGCGCTTCAATCACTTTGGAAGAATCTGGAGGCGCAGCAAGCTCAGGTCACGAAGCTCCGCAGGCAGCTGGCCGCAAACCAAGCGACCCTCGATCGTATGATGACGGATTTACGTTCCGTTGCGATAGCTTTGGAGAGCACGGAATCGACCTTGGCCGTCCGAGGACAGATCGGCCGGTTGGTCAGCCAGCAATTGAGCAAAAAAATCGAAGCGTGGAAACCCGCTTCCGCCACTTCTCCTCCCCTCAAACAGAGAATTGCAACCTACCAGCTCCACATCGATCAGGCAGACAAAACCTATGACCGGTCCTCGGAAGTCAAAGGTCTGGTCTCAAACCAAACGAAACTGCTTCAAACCAGAAAGAGTATTCAGCAGGCGGTCCGTCAACCGCTCGAAGCCTTTCGCCAGACCCGCGCACAGTTGAACAGCGCCAACACCAATCTGGCGCAACTTCGCCGCGAATTCGCAAACCTGAAGCTGCAGACTGTGGAACAAGCTGCCCAGTCAGCGCCTGCCTATTTAAAGAATGTTCGAATTCTTGCCTCACGAAACCGCAG
>JBCDHN010000341.1:0-4483 GCA_038749915.1 Verrucomicrobiota bacterium
CTAATAATATGGAATCTTAAAATAGTTCTGGACAACAATAGTGTTCTTGTTAGGATCGGTCCGATGGGATTCCTAAAACTATGGGAAAACCACAACTTAACCACTCGTTACAACACTACCCAAGTTACCACCATGGCTAACGTAACATCTATCGAAGGAATTGCGGCCACCTCAGCCAAGAAGCTCGAGAAAGCCGGAATCGTCACCGTCGCGCAACTGCTCGAAGCCTGCAAAGACAAGCGCAGCCGCAAAAAAATCGCCGACGCCACCGGTCTCGCCGAGGCGAAGCTCTTGAAATGGACCAATCATGCTGACCTTTGCCGAATCAGCGGCGTTGCTGGTCAGTACGCAGAACTTCTTGAAGCAGCCGTAATCGACTCCGTGAAAGAGTTGGCTCGCCGCAGACCGCAAAGCGTTTTCGACAAACTGGTTGAAACCAACACCGGCCGGAAAAAGCCACTGGTGAACCAGACGCCAGCTCTCTCCCGGATCGAGAACTGGGTGGAGCAGGCCAAAGAGCTGAAGCTCTCCTCCTAGCTACCTTTTTTCTTCTGTTTATAGCGTCGAAAGTCCGCTTGGTATCTGCCAAGCGGACTTTTTTATTCTCTGGGTTTCTGCGTCGCGATGCCCCGCATTTTCGCGTTGCAATTTTCAAATTTCATGGCTTGGTGGCGAGCTTCAATTGTAAAGAAGAAAAAATCCGCCTCAGGGAGAGGCACAATGACCCTAAGTCCACAAAATGACTGACGTAGTTCAAGAAACAGGAGAGTTCAAACTCCACGAAGGTGACACAGGCAGCGCCGATGTTCAGGTGGTAAAGCTTACCCAGCGAATCCAGCACCTGACCGAACACATGAATAGCAATAAGAAAGACTTCTCATCACGGAGAGGTTTGCTCCGGATGGTCGCGCGCCGCCGCAAATTGCTTGATTACCTGGCTGAGCGCGAGCCCGAGCGCTATCAAAAGCTTCTCAAAGGCCTCAATCTTCGTCGATAGAGGCTTCGCTGCTGCGAAGCCCTTCGCCAACCCGGCCTAGCTTTGGTTTTACAACTTTGGGTTCCACCAAAGTCGTAAAACGCCCCGACCACATTTTCGCGTCCGGCTCGTCTACCCGATCGAGGACTCCGTACGCATCAAACTATCGATCGACTGACATCCAAAAATCTCGAAAAATGAGTGTTGAAAGAGTATCGAGCCAAGTCGGCTCCCAAGAAATGATCTTCGAAACCGGGAAGATCGCAAAGTTGGCGGACGGTTCCGTCACCGTTCAAATGGGCGAAACCATCGTCGTAGTGACTGCGGTTTCACAAACGAAAATCAAGGACGGACAAGACTGGTTTCCCCTGTCGGTTGAATACAAAGAAAAAGCGGCGGCCGCTGGCAAATTCCCCGGAGGATTTTTCAAGCGTGAAGGACGGCCGACCGAAAAAGAGATCCTCACCTGCCGAATGACGGACCGGCCTTTGCGCCCCCTTTTCCCGAAAGGATACCTCTACGACACCCAAATCATCGCCGTTTTGCTGAGCGCCGATGGAGAAAACGACGCCGATGTTCTCTCCATGAATGGTGCCTCCGCTGCCTTGGCCGTTTCTGACATCCCCTTCGCCGGCCCGGTAGGAGCTGTCCGCGTCGGACGCGTCAATGGTGAGTTCGTCGTCAACCCAACTCACTCTGAACGGGAAGAGTCTGATTTGGACCTTCTTTACGTTGGTAACAAGACCGACGTCATCATGATCGAAGGTGCTGGAGATGAGGTCCCCGATGATGATTTCAAAGCAGCTTTGAGATTTGCTCAGGAGAACGTCGCCAAGTTGGTAGAGGCTCAGGAGGAATTGGCGAGCAAGGTGAATCCTGTGAAGCGCCAGCCTGAGTTGAAGGTAGTTCAGCAGGAGTTGCTCGACGTTGCCTACGAAGTTGCAGGCAGCCGAATTGAAGAAGCTCTCAAAATCAAGCTGAAGACCGAGCGCGGCAAAGCCGTTGATGGTCTTCGTGAGGAAATCGCCAAGGCGATCACAGAAAAGTATGAAGATGCCACCGACTTCGAGATTGGTCAGGCCTTTGACTACATGCAGAAGAAAGCCGTCCGGACCACCATTCTGGAAACCGGAGCCCGGATGGACGGACGAAGTCCTGACGAACTCCGCCAGCTTTCCGCAGAGTCATCCTGGTTACCACGGGTTCACGGATCCGCGCTTTTCTCTCGCGGAGAAACCCAGTCTCTTGCCATCGCTACCCTCGCACCAGCCGACGAAGCCCAGTTCTTCGACAACTACACCGGTGGCGAAGACACGAAGCGATTCCTCCTTCACTACAACTTCCCTCCCTTCAGTGTCGGAGAAACCGGTCGGGTTGGTGGCTTGAATCGCCGCGAGATTGGTCACGGAGCACTCGCCGAGCGCTCGATCGAGCCGGTCATTCCGGAAGAGGAGGAATTCCCTTACGCGATTCGTATCGTTTCGGAAATCATGGAGTCCAACGGATCAACCTCCATGGCCAGTGTCTGTTCAGGCTCCATGGCCTTGCTCGATGCGGGCGTTCCCTTGAAGCGACCAGTTGCGGGAATCTCCGTGGGACTCGTAACCGACTACGCTGATGACGGTTCTCTGCAGAAGCATGTTCACCTGCTCGATATCATCGGCAACGAAGACTTCTTTGGTGACATGGACTTCAAACTCTGTGGAACGACCGAAGGCGTCACCGGGTATCAGCTTGACCTCAAGCTTCCTGGAATTCCCCTCGATATTCTGTGCGATGCGATCGATATCGCGAAGAAGGGCCGATTTGATGTCCTGAACGTGATGAACGAAGCGATTTCACAGCCCGGACAACTCAGCGAGTATGCACCGCGCATCGAGACCGTGAAGATCGATCCCGACAAGATCGGCGAGCTGATCGGACCTGGCGGAAAGAACATCAAGGGTATCCAGGCGGAGTCCGGAGCCGACATCAACATCGACGACGACGGAACCGTTCACATCTACGCAAGCAAGGCGGAAAGCCTGCAACGCGCCAAAGAGATGGTCGAACGCGTCTCCAAGGAGATCGAGCTCGATGCTCTCTATTTTGGACCGATCGTTTCAACCACCAATTTCGGAGCCTTCATGGAAGTGCTGCCTGGAAAGGATGGAATGATTCATATCTCCGAGCTGGCAGATTTTCGCGTCGAGCACGTTGAGCAAATCGTCAAGAAAGGGGATATGGTCTGGGCGAAGTGCATCGGTATTGACGAACGCGGCCGCGTTAAAATGAGCCGAAAAGCCGGCATGAAAGAGCGCGGTGAAGAAGTGGAGACTGAAGCCAAATACACCGACGTCCCAACTGGCGGCGGTGACCGAGGTGGAAGAGGTGGAGACCGCCGAGGTGGCGGACGCGGAGATCGCCGCGGTGGAGGTGGCAGAGGCCGCCGGGACCGCGATGACCGCAGGGATTGATCCCCCGGCACTTCTTCAATCGAAGTTTACAAAGCATGGCATGCCAAACGGTGTGCCATGCTTTTTTCTTTGGGGAGAGTCAGCCAACGCCCGAGGCTGCGGCGATGGGAAGACCAGATAACTCGGTCAGTCCTCAACCTCATCGACCCTTAGGGTCGCATGGACGCCGTGTTTTTGCGCAGCGGCTTTGAACAAGCTGCGAATGGCGCTGATGGTATACCCATTCCTGCCGATGACGATACCGACATCGCTCTGGGCGACCCGAACACGATAAATGTGCTTGGAACCTTCTTTTTCATGAAGGACACTGGCTTTGGCCGGATTTTCGACCAATTGACCCACGATATACTCCAGAAACTCTTGGAGAGCCAAGCCAGGTTCCATGAGCAGGGGGCTTCAGGGGTTTCAGCCCTCCGCTACTTCGGATGCTGCTCCTGCTTTCTTCCGTTCTTTCTTGATCAGACTCGCGACCGTCTCGGAGGCTTTGGCGCCCACGGAAGACCAGTAATCAACCCGCTCCAAATCGATGGTGGCGTTGTCTTTCTCTTTCATCGGATCATAAGTCCCGAGAGACTCGATAAAACGTCCATCTCTGCGCTTCCGCTTGTCGGTCACAACGACACGATAGTAGGGGCGATCTTTGGTTCCTTCTCGGCGGAGGCGAATAACTGTGGCCATGATATTGGCTAAAAATTTAGGTTAATTGGTCGATTACTGATTCAGAAGCCAAGTCCGGGAGGAGTTCCTCCGCCCATTTGTTTCATCACCATCTTCATTTTTCCTTTTCTCCGCATCATCTTCCACATCTCTGAAAACTGGCGCAACAACTGATTTACCTCCGTGACGGTCGTTCCACTACCTCTGGCGATTCGCTTTCGGCGGCTGGCTTTGATGATCTCGGGACGGCGGCGCTCTTTCGGGGTCATCGACATAACTATTGGCTCAGTCCTTCCGATCTGTTTCTCGTCAACGGAAAGGTCGTACATCTTACTCATCCAAGGCAACATGCCTAGTATATTTTCCAACGGACCCAAACTCCGCATCATCTTCA
>JBCDHN010000342.1:0-4479 GCA_038749915.1 Verrucomicrobiota bacterium
CCCCAACAATTGGCGAGATCTGGGAGGAAATTTCGCCACCATTCACCGCACCCCAAGGCCTGATTTGTGCCCCCACGTGATTGAGAGCATTCTCAATCGAAACCGGTCGGAGTGGCTGGACGGCTTCGTCAGCAGTCGCAACTGCCTCAGGCACTTCGTGCGACGCTTCGACTGGGGAAGGAGCAGCTGTATCCATCCCGAAAAAGCCGACTGGCGCCGCTGAATAGAGGATCCTCGATTCCAATGATTCGAGAAAGAGTTTGGATTGGCGCGAGCTGGAACTGGAAGTCTTCATACCTTGAAACTTTGAGACCCTTTTTTCGAGAATAGACGAAATGGATGAAAATGCACCCTTTTTTTCGCCCTCCATAGAAACCAGAGAATCCTAAGGAATTCGCCTACCTGATTGATTCTAAGAACTTTTCGATCTTCAAGCGCAGCTCAGCGATCCCATTGCCTTCACTGCGCGCGAACGCTGCGACGTCCAAATCAGAGGTGATTTCGGCCAATTCAGCGCGCAAATTTGCCGGTAAAATGCTGAGCCTCTCGATTTGAGCCTGATCCATCGTTGCCAAATCCAGATCAAACCGTTCCCGAAAGGCTTTTTCGAGCACATGGCGCATCTCGGGGAGGCCTATTGCATCATTTAACGCCCGAAACCACGACGACGCTCCCCGGGTCTCCAAGATGGTCGAATCCGCAGTTTCCCTTCCAAAGATCCGTTCTTTCCAATACCGAAACCTCAACGCGCCCCAAACAGCCACTATCGCGAGGATCAACAACCATCGCTTCCAACCCCGGTCCGGCCCTACACTACTGACGGCAGGTTTCAATTCGGCTTCGAGCGGATCGCCTTCAACAATCGACGCAACGACAAACGAAATGGGCTCTGAGGTGATGGTGAGAGGAATCGTTAAGTCGTCATTCGGCCAGAAGACGAGTGTGAGCTCAGGAATACTTCCCTCTCCTGGCAATTCAGGCTGCAGGCGATATTCCCATTGGTCGACTACAAAGCCGGCGCTTCGCTTCCCGGAAATCGACCTCTTTGAATCTACCAGTGTCAGCCCCGGAGCTGCGGCAATCTTCCGATAAGGCGGCTCGGGCTTAAAGCGACGCTGATTGCCAGTTTCCCGTGTCTCTTCGAGCGGGACTTCAGGAACCATCATCGTCACCCGGAGGGTCAGATGATCGGCAACCGTCACCTTCTCCGCCGCCTTCAGTTCGACAAATGCCCTGACGGGACCATTCTCATACGTAGAGGTCCCGACCAGAAGAAGAATCGGAACCAGTGCACTAACCATGATGATTTCCTTTTCGGTTCTGAATCCTCTCCTTCAGGAATCCGTGCAAAGCGCCCACATAATCGTGCCCCACCCATAACGAAAACTGATCAACGCCCGCCGAATCCAGTTCCTGCCACAACTCGGATCGCTCATCTCTGGCATTGGCTGCAAAGGATGATCGGACATCGCGATCGCCGGAATCGACGAGGATCATTTCACCGCTTTCAGCATCCTTGATCCGCACCAAACCCGCGGCCGGGAGCTCCACCTCGTGAGGATCCACCACCGAGACTGCCACGATGTCGTGAGCACGAGCTGCGGCCTGCATCGCATCAAAAAAGCCATGGGTTTGAAAGTCAGAGATCACGAACACCACTGCGCGACGCTTTGCAATATGCATGAGCATGTCGAGCGGCTCATTCAAATCGGTGCCTGATGAAGACGGTACGTGGGTCAGCGTTTCATAAACGATCTGCGAGACATGCACCCGCCCCTTGGCCGGCGGCAGATGGCGCTCAACCTGATCGGAGAACAGGATCAGCCCAACGCGGTCGTGATTCGTAGCGGCTGAGTGCGCCAGCACCCCCACCAACTCCGCAGCCGCTTCCCGTTTGGTCTGCTCGCTGCTTCCGTAGTCTTCGGAGGCGGATACATCAACGATCAGGTAAACCGTCAAATCGCGCTCCTCGATAAAACGCTTCACAAATGGTTCGCCGGTTCGCGCCGTCACATTCCAATCAATCGTTCGCACTTCGTCGCCCGGTTGATAGGGGCGAACTTCATCAAATTCGATCCCGCGCCCCTTGAAAACACTCAGATATTCACCGGCCAACACCTCCTCCACCGCGCGGCGGCACCGAATCTGCAGGGTTTGGAATTGGTGATCGGAATCCAGCACGGCTGGCTTTTGACTTTCGACTGATTGCACCATTCGTAAAGACCGAAATCCTCTCGGCAATGCCAGTTTGAGCTTCTTGCCGCGAGTGTTACAATCCGTTGAGCATGAGTGAAGCCATCGACTTCGAGAAAGAGACCATTTCCATCGCCGATTACCTTGATGGGGAGCCGGTTTCCTTGGAACGCCATGAATACGCGAATGGTCAAGTCTTCGCGATGGCAGGGGCGAGCGAAGATCACGAAACGGTGGCTCTCAATCTATCTGCGGCTCTCCTAATGCATTCCAAAGGGAAGGGATGCCGAGTTTTCAAAGGCGATATGAAACTCCGGCTCTCGCTCAACGAGACTGACCTGTTTTACTACCCCGACATCATGGTCACCTGCGATCCACGCGACTCCGACCCGATCTACAAGAAGCATCCCAAGGTTCTGGTCGAAGTAATGAGCGACTATAACAAAGATCATGTCGAAAAGCTGTTCGCCTACCAACAGATCGAAACTCTGGAGGAGTACCTGATCATCGATCAAGATCCTGCAGAGCAAAAAGCCTGGCTCTACCGGAGAGAAAGCAATTGGGCCAAGGAAGAAGGCGCACCGGATGGCCTCGTCACCCTGAGCACTTTGGATTTCTCGGTCCCTCTCGCGGATCTTTACGAAGTTTAGCTGGGCACCGGCACCTTTTTGAAAATCTGCTCCACCAGTTGGTCCGGGGTTACGTCCTTGGCTTCCGCCTTATAGGTCAGCGCGATCCGATGCCGCATCACCTCGTTCGCAATCGCCCGAACATCCGCCGGCAACACGTAGTCGCGACCATCGAGCATCGCGCAGGCCTTACTCGCCCTTGCCAGATTGATGCTGGCTCGGGGTGAGGCCCCATGACGGATCAATGGTTCCAAGTCTTCCAAATCGTATGTCGCGGGATTCCGCGTCGCATCAACGATGTGAAGAATGTAGCTCTCGACAGTGTCCTTCATGAAGACGTCATCCAGCGACTTTCGAAGTTTCAGAATCTCCGGACCACCAGCAATCGAGGCAACCTCAAGATCGGGAGTGCTCTGCGCCATGTTGCGCATGATTTTTTGCTCTTGCTCCAGCGTTGGGTATTTAACGATCACCTTGAACAAAAACCGGTCGAGCTGGGCTTCCGGCAGCGGATAGGTTCCCTCCTGCTCAATTGGGTTCTGCGTCGCCATTACCATGTAGGGCTCGTCCAGTTTGAAGCTCTCGTCACCAATCGAAACCTGTTTCTCCTGCATCGCTTCTAACAAGGCACTCTGCACCTTTGCCGGCGAACGGTTGATCTCGTCCGCCAACAGAATGTTCGAGAATACCGGTCCCTTCTGGGTGTGAAATTCGCCGGTTTTCGGATGAAACACCAGGGTGCCCACCAAATCCCCTGGCAAAAGATCCGGCGTAAACTGGATCCGATTAAAGTCGACATCCAAAGCCTTCGCCAACGTGCTTACAAGCAGAGTTTTTGCCAATCCGGGCACCCCTTCGATCAGCACATGCCCACTGCAAAGCAGCGCTATGAGCAATCGCTCAACCACTTCCTCCTGACCAACGACCACCTTCGCAATTTCATCGCGAATTCGAGTCAAAACCTTCTGTTCTTCGGCAAATACTTTAGGGGCTGACGCCATAGGAGGGCGGATCTTCGCGGCTGGTCGGGAAAGTTGCAAGTCCGGGTTCAATTGTGCCACTCACGCCTTCATCGCGACTTGGCATAAACCATTTTCTTCCTCGCTGACCGAGATTTCGATATCGAGAAACGCTTGAATGGTTCGAAGATTCGTTCTCACATGATTCGAGATTCCCATCGTCACAAAGTTCCCTCTTCCTGACAAGGCCATCGGCAACAGGAGCTGATCCGCAAGATGACGCCCAACCACCGCCTTGCTTCCCAGATAGTTCTGCATCGCTTTGGCCGCACGATTCCCGACACTTTCGGCACGACGCCCAACCTTGCCGAAGTCTGTCGTGATCTCGGACACATGTTCATAGTTGCTTTCAACAAAGCAGGCGACGCCAGGGCTTGGACCGTCAGTCCAGACTTCCAGCTCTGGCTCGGATTCCCATCCCATGGCCGCGTTTGCGGCGTTGGCCATTCGCGAGGCGATGCCCTCATCGAGGTTTTGACTCAAAACCCGGACCTGTTGGGAAAGTAGACTGCCTCGCTCCAACCAATCGGCAGGCTCAAGCTTCCCGACCGGCTCAACCAACACTTCAAGTCGACCGCCACCAATCGGGGCGAAACCGATCGATTCCAAGCGGGCCTCCACCTTCACGCCCAATCGGC
>JBCDHN010000343.1:0-4477 GCA_038749915.1 Verrucomicrobiota bacterium
CGGCTCGGCGGCGTCGCCTTCCTGGCTGGAGCTGACGCTGGGAACCGGGGCCAGTATTCGCTCCATATCCTCATTGATCGCTGCCTTGATTGCGCCCAGATCCACTTTCTCCTTGTCGGCATCGGCCTTGATGTTCACGGTGCGCTGCCGATCGACCCGACTGATGCGAGCCGGGCTACGGCCAAATTCAACTTCGGCAACATTGGCAAAAGGAACACGCGCTCCGTCTGGCGTCCTAACCCGCATCTCATTTAGATTGGGGAGACTCTCCCGACCGTCCGGCGGATAGCGAACCATCACCCTGACATCGTCCCGGCCCCGCTGGATGCGCTGCGCTTCAAATCCAAAAAATGCGCCACGAGTCTGGCGGGCCAGATTGTCGGCATCAATTCCGAGCAACTGTGCTTCCGGCTTCACGTTCAATCGAATCTCCTGCTTCCCATCATCCACGTTACTCGCGATATCAAAGAGCCCACTGAACTCGGCCAACTTGGCTTTCACGGCTGCGGCGGCTCCTTCCAACTCCAGCTCGTTCAAGCCGGATAGCCGAATGTCGATCGGATCGCTGGTTCGCCCGATCTCCGCCTTGATATTGAGATCCTCGGCCCCGGGAATCTGGCCAATCATCCGTCTCAGCTCCATGGAAATACTTCGAGGCGTGACATCGAGCAGCCCCAGTTTTTCCCGCACTTCACGATCAACCACCTCGAGACTCAACTCGCCGATATGACTTTGGCCGGAACGCAGGCCACGGTTCCCTCCGGGCCCGCCCGTGGTCGTGATTCCCTGACTACCGGTTGAACTGAAAATGTGGCTGATGAGCGGACTCCCATCCGGACCGACATACTTTTTCTGCAACTCAAAGGCCGCAGCTTCCATTCGATCGATATGGCCCTCGGTGACCGCAAACGGAGTGCCAATCGGCATGTTGAGACGCACGGTGAGGTATTCGCTCGCGATGCGCGGGAACCAAACATAACGAATGCGCCCGCTTTTCCACCACCCGATCGAGATCATCAGAACAACGATGAAGGTTGCCAGCACGATGAATCGATTGACCAGACAGCGCTCAAGGAAAGGCTGGTACGCTTTGGCGGTGAACAACTCCATGCCCCGCGCCACCTTCTGCTGAATGCGTAGTAGCCAATTCCATTTCCCGACTTTCTTTTCCTCCGGCCTCATGTGTTTGAGGTGAGCGGGCAGAATGAGCTTTGACTCGATCAGGGAGAATAGCAGCACGGGAATCACGACTGCGGGAATGCTTTGAAACTGGGCTCCTCGAGGTCCGGGAATCAACATTACCGGGACGAACGCAACGATGGTGGTCAGGACCCCGAACACGACTGGCCGAGTGACTTCCCGGGTTCCTTCAATCGCCGCTAGCGTGGGATTGCCGTCCTTGTCTTCGCGCATTCGCGTGAAGATGTTTTCTCCCGTCACGATGGCATCATCAACCAGAATTCCCAACACGAGGATGAAACCGAAGAGGCTCACGATGTTGATGGTGGTACCGGTCAACGGCATGCAGATAAAGGCTCCGCACAAGGCGACCGGAATTCCCAGCATCACCCACAGTCCGAGCTGAAAGCGAAGGAAGAGGGAAAGGATGATAAAAACGAGGAGGAAGGCGCCAATTCCGTTGCGGACCAGGGTATCGAGCCGCGCTTCCACCAAATTCGACCGGTCGCGCCATGTCTCGACCGACACCCCTTCGGGCAGGGTGGAGCGCCGCTCCTCGATGAAGTCTTTGACGGTGTCGGCGATGATGATCGCATTTTGCTCACCCACCCGTTCGACCGAGATGAGCACGGATGGCTTGCCGTTGAATCGGGCTACCACCTGGTTTTCCTCAAATCCATCGGTGACGGTTCCCAAATCTCGAACCCTCACTTTGGTGCCATCGGGGTTCGAACGAACGACAATTTCCTCGAAGTCCTTTCCCACATAAGCTTTGGACTTGGTGCGGAGAAGGATTTCGCCTCCAAGGGTTTTGATGGTTCCTCCGGACAGATCCACGGATTGTGAAGAGACCGCAGCCGCAACCTCGCCGAGGGTCAAATCATAGCGAAGGAGGGTTTCTTCGGCCACTTCGATGGCAATTTCAAACGGGCGGACACCAATGATGGAGGCCGAGTTGATCGTCTCCGTTTTGCTCATGGCCTGAAAAACCGAACTGAGAATCGGCAATTTGTGAAGCGGAATCCATCGTGGCATCTCAACTTTCGAGGTCCCTACCCGCCCCACAATTTCGTCGCGCAGGGAATCGGCCAGCTCACGAAGCTGAGCTTCCTCCAAGTCGCCATAGAGCAAGACCTTTACGACGCTATCGGTATACTTCTGCAACGAAACGGTCGGCGCTTCGGTCTCTGCCGGAAACGTGACGATCGCATCAACCTCGGACTTGATCTCATCCAACGCCACCCGGGGATCATAGCCAGATTTGATCTCTGCAGTCACCGACCCACCGCCTTCTCCGGCATGGGACCGTATTTCCTTGATCGATTCGATCGATTGAATGGCTTCTTCGATCGGCACGAGGACGCCCTCTTCAACCTCCGCGGGCGTTGCTCCCCGAAAAACCATCCCCACCGTGACCGTTCTGAGCTCCGAATCCGGAAACACTTCGAGCGGAATCTGGGTAAATGCAGACCAAATCCCGACCAGAAGAATGGAAATCATCAGCAAATTTGCTGCGACATCATTCTTGGTGAACCAGGCGATCAAAGGAAAAATCTTCGTTTGGATGGACGGGAGTGGAGACGGAGACGATCACCCCCTCATGGCCTGCCAGACTAATCACGGAAGGCGTTCCCATTCAACTCTGGTTCGAAGGGAAAGTTTCCGAAAAACCGCAGAGAGCCAGCCGAATCGAGAGCGCCGAGGGAGAAGTCCGGCCAACTCCTAACCCAGATGAACATCAAGAGGAAGATGGAGGGTTTACACCAAGTCCCGATTTATGATAGTCTTCCCAGACTAACCTTCATTTTTCGAACACCCCACCTGCGAACCTTGCCAATGAACCGTCTCAAATTGATCTTCGCCGCCTGCCTTGCCGTCCTTGTAATTGCTCCCTCTGCTTTCGCGCAACAAAAACATCCAACGGTGAAGGAAGTCTATGAGGAAGGAAAACGCGCCTACCTTGGCAAAGACTATGAAAAGGCACTCAAGGCCTTCGAATATGTGAAGAAATACTATCCCCGAGACCCGCGGGTACGGAGCTACATCGCCAAAACGCAAATGGCGCTCAAGGAAGACCGGCCACGTGCCAGCATGGAAGCCCAGTTGCGTGCCGTAGTGATTCCCAGCGTCGAATTTGAAGACGCGACCCTGGACACTGTTCTGGAATATCTCACCCAAAAAACGGAAGAGCTCAGCGGCGGTAAAATCCGGCCCAATTTCGTCTACCGCGGCAGTCCGCAGGAGAAAGCCCAGGGCGGAATCACGCTGAAACTCAATCATGTGCCGGTTTCCGAGGTGATCCGCTACGTCGGCCAAATTACTCGAACACAGTTCAAATACGAGCAGTATGCCATTACCGGAGTTCCTCTTCGGATGCTTTCTCCGGTTCAGCCAGAGACCCCTGCTCCCGCCGAAACCGAGTCGTTTGACCCGTTTGCGTGAGTCAATCTCGCGTGGCGCTCATCACAGGTGGCGAAGGCGACCTGGCCCGAACGATTGCTCAGCAACTGTCCGCCGATGGGTGGCAGGTTCATGCACCGGGACACGCGGAGCTGGACGTCACCAATCGTGAATCGATCAAGGCTTACGTGGATCAGCACTTCGATCGGATCGATTTGTTGATCAACAACGCCGGAATCACCCGTGACGGCGCGTTCCTCAAACTCGAGGAGACGGAATGGGACGATGTTCTTTCCACGAACCTCAAGGGAACGTTTCTCTGCTCACAAGCGGTCCTGCGTTTGATGCAGAAACAACGTGATGGCCACATCATTAATATTGGATCGTATTCCGCGCTTCATCCTCCCATCGGCCAGGCCAACTACGCAGCAGCCAAAGCAGGACTCTTTGGTCTGACGAAAAGTCTCGCCAAAGAGGTCGGAAAGCGCAATATCCGGGTCAATTGCGTGCTGCCGGGCTTTCTTGAAACAAAAATGACCGCGGATTTACCGGAGGAAGTTCGCCAGCGTGCCCTCGGGCAACATGCGCTCGGTCGATTCAATACTTGTGACGAAGCAGCCAGATTTGTCGTGTTTCTCGCATCAACCGAGAACTTATCCGGCCAGACCTACCAGCTCGACAGTCGATAATCCGCTCAGGATCAAAGCTTTTCCTTCGTGCTCGGGATTCGGCCAGCGATCCGTTGATCGATCTGAATGGCCTGATCAATGGCACGCGCGGTTCCCTTGAAGAGAGCTTCTGCCATGTGATGGCCATCCCGGCCGTCCAGAATCGTCAGATGAAGATTGATGAGGGCGTTGAACGAGAATGCCCGGAAAAACTCCTCCACGAGCGAAAA
>JBCDHN010000344.1:0-4462 GCA_038749915.1 Verrucomicrobiota bacterium
CAGAATCCCGTTCCGACCTGGATTATTGACGTGGCGTCGCCGACCGATCGGTTTTACCTGATGGAAGATAAGGTCACCGAGTATTTTCAAAGCGGTGTTCAGGTGGCTTGGGAAGTCTTTCCCCCCTTCGAGCGGGTCCGGATCTTTCGTCCTGTTCAGGAGACGCTCGAAATGACGGGCGAAGATGTTTGTGATGCAGAGCCGGCATTGAACGAATTCGATATCTCGGTTGCTGATCTTTTTCGATCACGGTGAAGGGTTTCTGCGGAGCCAGTCTCGAAGTTGGCGGCGTTGGATTTTGCCGAGAGGCGATCTAGGGAGTTGGTCAACCGTTCTCACCTCGCCAATCATTTCAAAGGGGGCTACCTGCTGATCGAAACGGTCTCGTAGTTGTGCAATGACCGGGCCAGGCACGGAACGTTCCGTCACCAAAACAAGTCGCTCACCGGTTCGGGGATCGGGAATGGTTTCAAGAGCAACAACTTCCGAGTTTCTACCGCTGAGCTCGAGCAGAAGGGATTCCAGTCGATCAAGATTCAGCAATTCACCGAGAATTTTCACGGTTCGACCATCGCGTCCCTGCGGAGTTATGGCGTTGCCTGAAAGCGTGACCCGATCCTCGGTTGTGAACCATCCATCCTCATCGAAGGGGCTGGTAAAGCGCCACGTTCCTGAGCACTGCTCGAGGTAGCCGCCGAACAAAGGCGCCCCACGGATTTCCAAGAGGTTGTCGTCATTCGTTCGGGCCTCCCAGCACGGCAACATGGGAATCTCGGCGTTTTTGTGCGGAAGCTGGAGCGACGAAAGAGCCTGGGTCGCAATTTGAGAACTCGACTCCGTCATTCCAAAACTCTGCAGGACGGGCCATCCCAGATCCCGGGCTTGTTGGCCAAGATCTTCAGAAAGCGCACTGCCACCAACGATGACCGCGCGAAGCTGATTTGGGCAACGGAGCCCAGCCTGAACCAGATCGAAAACCTGCACTGCGACCAGGGAAGTCAGGCTGATCTTCTGGGAAAGGCAGGTTTCGGTAAAGCGACGGGCATCCCATTTGCCCGGGTAAGACAAAGCCATGCCCTCAGCGGCAAATGCTCTGGCCCAGATCCCAAAACCGCCAACATGAAACGTGGGCAGGGCGCAAAGCCAGCGATCCTCGGAGGTCACTTCCAGGTGGGAGTTCACCGCCTGAGCGGACGCCATCAGGCTGGATTTTGAGATGCAGACGAGTTTCGGACTACCCGAACTCCCGGAAGTTGAGAAAATGACGTGATTGCAAAGCCTGACGGAAGACTCAAGAACTTCGGGCAATCCGGTATCATCAAACGGAGCCTGGGGATTCAGCCTGAGATCCGGTTTGGGGTCGGCCCAATAGTGGGGCGTCAGGAGCTGTTCTTCAGCAGTTTCCATGGCAACTCGTCAAGGAGGCTTCGGAATTGGGGCGGAATGCGCAGAACGGGTTCGGGAGGGCCCATCGCGGCAATGAAAGGGTCGGAATCGTCAAACAAGTGGTGGGTGACCAGCCCACAGGTGAGTCGGTCTTCCGGGCGCGGTCCAACGATTGCCGAGTGTGCCGCGTACCATTGTCCGACGGGATGATCCATGTAGCTCGTGTAGACCAGCTTCTGGTTTGGTGAGGCCACCGTCGCGCTGTGCAACGCCGGTTTGATCACGCGAATGGGAGGAATGGTCGAGCGAGACTCGGTTCGATCCATGGCAAACGTGCATCCCGTCGCTTTTCCCAGGTAATCCCACGTTTCTTCGTCAAACGGCGTTGGATCTTCCACGAATTCAATTCGATCGGCGACATCGCTCAGGTTGCGCCAGAAGGCGAGAAAGTCGTCTACCCGCAGGGACTCATTCAGATCCAATCGCAGTTGAAGAGTCTCTGGAAGCTCACGCAGGCGGGTGACGTCGGCATCACTTCCCGAACACTTCACTTTGACCGTATCAAACCCCTCGGGAACTTCGCTTTCTCCAGGCGGCAAGAGATAGTGACTTCGGGGCATCGGCGCTTCGCGCAAGGCGTCCAGATCGATCAGGCAACTCGACATTGCTCCGCGGCACAGGGGATGGAAGGCGTTCTCGGTCAGGTCCGCGAGGAGATCTTCCAAGACCGGGTCACCTAATTCCGGCCAGGGATGGATGCAGCCAAAACCATCTCCAACCCGGATCAACGCGCCCTCAAATTCCGTTCGCGAAGATTTCGCGTTCAGCGCATCACGACTCTGCAGCCGGTAGCGATGGTAAAAGATGGTTTGCATGCGTGATGTCACCATAGCTAGAACCGACTCGGATTCATGCAGATGTAGCATTCGCGCCTACGGATTTCTTCCTTGGCTGCCTCCGCTATCTGAGGTAAAATGGTTGGACCATGAAAGGGTTGTTGTTGTTTTCCGCCTCATTGCTTCTGTCGGCGGGTGTCTCGGCTCAAGATGATTTTGAGGTGTCGTTGCCTTCCCTTGAGACAATGCAGGGCCAGTATCAGGCCATGCTCGAGATCGTGGTAGAGCCGCTCCTGGAGCAGGAAAAGCTGCTTTATGAGCAGTATGCGGCCGCCGTCGATCGGATGAAGACGGATTTCGAGAGCAAAGGTCAGACTGAAAATGCGGCAGCGGCAGCCTCCGAAGCCGAGTTGGCTCGAACCAAGCAACAAAGTGGTGAGACTGATTTTCCCGGAATTGCTGCAGCCCGGGGAAAACTTGGAGCAGCCCTCGTCAAGATCGAGAGTGGCAAGGTTCCCCTCATGATTCCGATCCGGAATCAGTACGTTGCGCGCCTCGATGAGCTGCGATCGGCATTGGTGAAGGCTGGTGATTCTGACGGCGCTTCTGCGGTTACTGAAGAGATGAAACGCCTCGCCTCCACTCGCCTGGAGTCACCAAAACCTGTGGCGCCTGCTGCGCCGAAGATAGCGATGCGGGAAATTCGCAATTCGCCGCTGCATCGGACGGAACGGATCACCGGAGAAATCACGTTGGAGCCCGGGCAATACCAGCTGGAGTCGAACGCGCATGTCGGAGATCGCGAAATCAAGGGACCAGATGGGATGGGAACTCTGGTTTTGGCAGGGCCGTCGGAATTACAGGGCGAAGTGTTCATCAATCGGGGGAGTTTTACGGCATCAGACACCCGGTTTTACGAGGCGAATCTGTTGGCCAATCTGGGCGGGAAATGGTTTGGCACCAGGTGCCTCTTTGATGGCTGTTTGCTCAACAAAGGAGGCGGCTGGTTTACGAAATTCTACTCCTCCAAATGGACCTTCGAGGACTGCGTCTTCGCCGAGACCTTCATGAAGCGGCTTCAACACACGCCCATTGGAATCCAGGTCAAAAACTGTACCTTTGAAAGCGTGACTTTCCCGTCGGTGATTTTCTTCGAGGATGCCGGTAAGGAGGCGGTATCTCCCTGGCGCCAGATGGAAGCCTGCCACTTTATCGGCTGCGTGGTTCCTCAGAGTTTCCTTCTCATCACTCAGGACTGCCTCTTCGAAGAATGCGTATTTGTTGAGGACGAAGAACCAATCAAAAACCTCACCGATCTCTCTGTGACGATTTATGCTCAGCCAATTGGGAGCAACCGAATTCTCGGCAACAAGTGGGAGGTGATGGTTGAGCCGGCCAATGCCATTCCGCAGAGGCCGGGTGCTTCGATCGAGTATGTTTATGACGCGGGTGAACTGCGGTTTCGCTGAGGGTTACCGCAGAATTCCGAAGGTGAACAGCGCTCCGAAAGCGAGAAGTTGAAGCGCTGACATGCCCAGAAATTGGTTATAAGCCGGGCTCGGTTCCGTCCTGACGACCTTGCTGACAATCGCGATCCCCAGAAGCCCGGCCAGGAGCGGAAGAATCGTTGCCAGCTTCTCATGGGGGAACCAATAGGCGCCTAACAGGATCGGAAGAAAGCAAAGCCCTGCGATTTCGAATCTCGCGAATTTCGTTCCAAGGCGGACGGCGAGGGTACGCTTGTTGGCGACCCGATCTTCCTCAATATCGCGCAGGTTGTTCACCGCAATCAGAACGGTGGAAAGCATGCCGACCTGAAGACCGAGCACGACGGGCGGCCAGCTCCAGTCTCCTGTTTGCACGAAGTAGGTTCCCGAAACCGCAACCAGTCCGAAAAAGAGCACGACAAAGAGCTCTCCCAACCCGCGGTATGCCAGGGGGAGGGGACCGCCGGTGTAGCCGAAGGCAAAGTAGAGCGATGGAATCCCGATCGCGAGGATCGGCCATCCGCGGGCCTGGATTAGAGGAAGGGCAAACAGACAGGCCAGCCCCAGTGTGATCCAGGCTCCCATCCAAACCGTGCGCCGCGAAATCAAGCCGCTTTGAGTGACTCGCTTGGCCCCTTTCCGCGCTTCGGTGTCGGCTCCCTTCTCAAAATCGATCACGTCGTTGAAAAGGTTGGTCGCGATCTGAATGCAGAGACAGCTCGCGAGGGTCAAGGCTCCCAGACTCCAGCTGAA
>JBCDHN010000345.1:0-4462 GCA_038749915.1 Verrucomicrobiota bacterium
CGCCAAGGACCATGCACCGCTGTCGAAAAGCGAAGTCGCCCTGATCAAGGAATGGATCGTAAGCGGGGCGAAATGGAGTAGCCACTGGGCTTTTGTTCCGCCCGTTATGCCGGATGAGCCGAAAAAGACGAAGTTCCATCATCTCGCCACCGGATCAATGGATCGCTTTCTGTTCGAGCGCCTGGAACGTGAAAATCTGGAACCCGGCGAAGTCGCTGAGTCCGGTCGGCTTCTTCGCCGCCTCAGCCTGGCCCTAACCGGGCTACCACCGACGCTGAAGGAACTGGATGCATTTGGAAAGGCATGGGCTGAAAATCAGCATTCAGCCATCGAAACAACCGTGGATGAACTGTTGGGCCGGCCGGCATTTGGGGAACGCTGGGCTGCGATGTGGCTCGATCTGGTTCGGTATGCTGACTCTGGTGGTTTAGGTCAGGATCAAAAACGGACAATTTGGGCTTATCGTGATTGGGTAGTCAAGGCGTTCAATCAGGACCTCCCTTTTGATCAATTTACCATACAGCAACTTGCCGGTGATCTGCTGCCTGAACCAAGCATCGATGATCTGGTCGCCACCGCCTGCCAACGAAATACACAGACGAACAATGAGGGTGGAACTGATGACGAACAGTTCCGACTTGAGGCGATCATAGACCGGGTGAACACCACGTGGCAGACCTGGGGATCGATTACCTTTAGCTGTGTACAGTGCCACGATCACCCCTACGATCCAATCCGGCATCATGAGTACTTCCAGTTCATGGATTTCTTCAACAACTCAGCAGATTCGGATCTGCAGAACGATGCTCCACTGCTCAAAGTTCCCGGCAACCCAGCGCAGTATGCAGAAGCAGCCGAATTGCGAAGCCGGATTCTGCGCTTCAAGAAAGAGGCCTGGCAAACCGGAGCTGATCTTCGCGATGCTACGCAATGGAATCTGGCGAAAGAGCTAAGCGTAAGCTCCAACAATGCTTCGAAGTATCTGGTAACCGAGAAAGATGGGGCCGCTGAATTTCACACGGTGGGCACGGTGGAAACCAGGACTCACACGTTGATCGAAGCCAGCGCAGATAACTTTTCCGGTGAACCGGTCAGCGCATTAAAGTTAACGGTGTTGCCCCACGATCCTGACACCGCCATCCACAGCCCCGAGTGGGGATTTGTCCTTGCCAAGCTCGAAGCCTGGGTCGTATCGGCCGACGGAAAACAGCGGTCGATTCAGTTTCGCGGCAGTGTGCCAGATGTCCCCTGGATGCCAACTGATCCTATGAAAACGATTGGGAATGATGGTTCAAGCTGGGGGGCAGATTCGCGCATTCACCACGCTCGGCAATTGGTACTCATTCCCAAAGAGCCGCTGTCGCTTGCGGAAACGGAGACCCTCCGCATCCATGTCCACTGTAACAAGACCGGGCACGGCAGTCACCCGATGGCAATTCAACGCGGAAACCTGGCGAGCACCACGGATCCCCGCTGGACCACTCACGAATCTGCTCCTTCTCGGGAACTGACAGAAGCCAATCGCCGCTATGCCGGGATCAAGGGAACAACCGTCCCCGTGATGTTGGAACGTCCTCAAAACCTGGCTCGACCCACCCATCTCTTTGCACGCGGCAACCCGATGGATAAGGCTGACCTGGTAGCAGCGGGGTTGCCAGCATCGCTTTCAACCATGAATCCAGTTCCTTCGCACCCAAGCCGTCTGGACATGGCTCGCTGGTGGGTTTCGGGTAGGAACCCCTTGACTGCGAGGGTCTACGTGAACCGAATTTGGGAACAATTGTTTGGTGTTGGAATCGTCCCGACTCTGGAGGATTTCGGTTCGTCGGGGGAGAAGCCCACTCACCCGGAGCTGCTCGACTATCTGGCACTTCGCTTTCAAAACGACTACGACTGGAGCACCAAAGCGATTCTCCGCGAGATTGTCCTGAGCTATGCCTACCGACAATCCTCTCTCGTAACGCCCGAGTTGTTGGAGCGAGACCCACGCAATCAATTCCTCGCCCGTGGACCAAGGCTCCGACTCACCGCTGAGCAGGTCAGAGATCAGTCTCTTGCCTTGAGTGGTTTGCTTTCGGAAAAAGTCGGGGGTCCTCCGGTCCACCCGCCAATTCCCGGTGGGGTGTGGAAACCATTTTCGAAAAGTGACAAGTGGGCCACGCCCCAGCCAAAGAGCGAAGATCGCTATCGCCGTTCGATTTACACCTACCTGAAGCGCAGTATCCCCTTCCCTACCTTTGCCACCTTTGATGCGCCATCGCGGGAATTCTGCAACCCACGGAGACTGGTTTCAAATACCCCGTTGCAGGCCCTCACGACGTTGAATGACCCTGCATTCGTGGAGTGTAGTGAAGCGTTCGCCGAACGATTGGAGAGCGAATTCCAAGGAGCGTTGCGAGAACGTCTCCGTGCCGCCCACCAGCTGGTTTCAGGACGAATCGCCTCCGAGAGCAGGATCGATGAATTGGAAAAACTCCATCAACAGGTGTCGTCCGAATCCCCGGGGCAGGCCTGGAGCATCGTTGCACAGGTGTTATTGAATCTGGATGAGACCTTAACGTATTAATTTCTGTCTGGCCCAACCATGAAGTTAGAATCTATCCATCAGGAAACCTATCATCGCCAATTGCAGCGCGATACTCGCCGCCAGTTTTTGAGTCATTGCACAACTGGCCTGGGAGCGTTGTTTCTTGCCAACCAACTCAAGGGCGAAGCCGCACATGGAAGTCACCCACCTCAACGCACGATCAATGGCAAGGCCAAGAATGTGATCTACCTCCACATGATTGGGGCTCCGAGCCAGCTGGAACTTTTCGATTACAAACCTGATTTGGAACATCTCGACGGCAAACCTTGCCCCCAGTCGTTTCTCGAAGGAAAGAACTTCGCCTTCATCCAGGGCACACCCAATATGCTGGGGCCGCAGTTTCTCTTTCAACAGCACGGGGAGTCGGGCGCCTGGGTCTCTGATCGGCTGCCTCATTTTTCAAAGGTGGCCGATGATGTCTGCTTCCTGAAAACCCTCCAGACCGATCAATTCAACCACGGTCCGGCCCAGCTCATGGTCCACTCCGGCCAGGCCCGCATCGGATATCCTTCGATCGGTTCCTGGGTTACGTGGGGCATGGGTTCGGAAAACGCGGACTTGCCCGGCTTTACCGTGCTGTTGTCAGGAGGGCGATTACCGCGGGTTGGCAAAGCGCTGTGGGGTTCCGGATTCCTGCCCTCGGTCTATCAAGGCGTGCAGTGCCGGTCCAACGGCGATCCCGTTCTGAATGTTTCCAATCCGCAAGGCACGTCCCGTGATCAACGCCGACAAGCGCTCGACACGTTGAGAACCCTGAACCAAAACACCTACCATGAATTTGGCGATCCGGAGACCCTGACACGGATTGCTCAATACGAGATGGCTTTCCGCATGCAGACAGCCGTGCCCGAGGCCATGGATATTTCCGAAGAGACCAAATCGATTCATGAACTTTACGGAGCCGAGCCTGGGAAAGAGAGTTTTGCCAACAACTGCCTCCTCGCCCGACGCCTGGTCGAACGCGGGGTGCGTTTTGTGCAGCTCTTCGATTGGGGATGGGATTCGCATGGCGCAGGCCAGTCGGAGGCTTTGAATGGAGGGTTTCAGGACAAATGCAGGCAGGTCGATCGCCCCATGGCAGCCTTGCTTACTGACCTGAAACAGCGTGGTCTGCTTGAGGACACCCTTGTGATTTGGAGCGGAGAGTTCGGCCGTACCCCGATGCGCGAAAACCGCGGCGGTCGCGAAATGAAACTCGTGGGCCGCGATCACAACCCCAGCGCGTTCACTGCATGGATGGCGGGTGGAGGTGCCAAGCCGGGCGTGACTTACGGTGAAACTGATGAGGTGGGTTATAGCGCAGCGCTCAATCCGGTTCCATTAGAGGACTTTCACGCCACGATTTTACACTTGTTAGGTTTTGATCACAAGAAGCTCAACTACCCCTTCCAGGGATTGAACCAACGTCTTACAGGCGTGAAACACGCGAAAGTGATCAAGGATATCTTAGCCTAGCGCCAAGGGACTCAAAATTTGACGTGAGGCGATGATGATTGGAAGCCTCCGAATTCCAAAAGCACTCAAATCCTCTACCTTGCCAGCTTCTTCAATTTCTTCTTGCAAGGCGGAAGTTCTTTGAGAATGAGTCTCAACCATTCAACCTTCCACCACGTTTCACACATGCCCCGCACTCTGACGTTCATCCTCCCCTTTGTTCTCCTCATCGCCCCATCCCAGGCAGCTGATCTCGTTGCCGGGATGGTCGATTTTCCGAAAATCCAGCGGCACTACTATCGTACTGCCATGGAGCAAAAAGCGATCACCGAAAAGCGCGAGGAGGAAACCAAGAAGCTGGAGGAGACGCTGACTGAGAATCGGACCAAAGTTGAGGAGTTGCTCAAGGCACAGAAAGAGGCGCAGCAGCAACTCCAGGAC
>JBCDHN010000346.1:0-4456 GCA_038749915.1 Verrucomicrobiota bacterium
ATCAGGTTTGCCCCGGTGTATCGCGTTTGATGAAAATTGAAAAGGTCGCCCCGATTGATCTCCTCGACCGACTCCGTGGTGCCGGTAATGGGCCTGCCGAGAGCGTGTTCCGGCCAGGCTGCGGCGCCCAATAAATCCTCCACGTGTTGCGATGGGTTGTCGCGATACATGTTGATTTCCTCGAGGATGACCTCGCGTTCGCGCTCGATCTCAACGGGATCACAGTTGGGATGGCAAACCAGATCGAGGAGCACCTCGGTCAGTAATTCCAGTGTTTCAGCCGGTCCGCGGGTGTAGAAACAAGTGTGGTCTTCGGTGGTGAAGGCATCCACACTGGCACCGATTCCTTCAATCTCGCGACTGATTTGGACGGCGTCTCGGGACGGTGTGCCCTTGAATAGGAGGTGCTCGACAAAATGGGCGATGCCATTCAGGGCAGGTGACTCGTAGCGGCTGCCAACGGCGGCCCAGGCTCCGACACAAACGCTTTCCATGAACGGCATTTCAGCGGTGACGACCGTGACTCCATTCTCCAGAACAGTGGTGTTGTAGGTCGCTGCGTTCATCTCTTTCGTTTCGGCAAAGGTTCGCCGTGAACTTCGCCTCGACTATCGTCCACGGTCGTTGGTCACGCGTCCAAAAGTCGGCCTGCCAATTCGAGGTCAGAGGGGAAGGTGACTTTCAAATTTGGATGCGGATTCTCGACCAAATAGACGGATTCGCCCAAAGCTTCAACTGCAGAAACTTCATCCGTGACAATTTTGTCGGAGTCGAGCACGTGTTGGTAGGAACGGCGAATCAACTCCAATTGGAAGCATTGTGGCGTTTCCATGGCCCAAAGCTGATCGCGGTCCACGCTCTTCGTCACCCGGCAGTCGGCATCCGCCCGTTTCAAGGTTTCGGTGATGCGACGGGCACAGGAAGCGGCTCCTTTTTCTCGGGCTTCAAGGAGGCAGTCGGCGATCGATTCCGTATGAATCAGCGGGCGGGCACCGTCATGGATCGCAACGAGCTCACAGTCGGGTGAGACCGCTTCCAAGCCGTTGGCGACCGAAAAATGGCGTGCCGTTCCTCCTTCAACCAACTTCGCGTCCGGATTCCAGGAACGGATCTGGTCCCAGTTTGCCTCGGCGGTCACCACGATGATTTCATCAATCTCCGGGTGCTTCTGAAAGGCGTCAATGCTTCGAGCCAGCACGGGTTTACCTGCAAGCTCTGCAAAGAGTTTATCGAAGCCCATCCGGCGACTGGAACCGGCGGCAACCAGAATGGCCGAGGTCATCCGAGACGCTCCATCACCAGCTTGGACAGTAGCTTGTTGTCGGCGCGACCGGCGGCTTTCTCCTGAAGCTGTTTCATCACCGCACCCATCTCCTTTTTGGAAGTGGCACCGACTTCGGCGATGACTTCATCAACGAGTTTGCCGATTTCATCTTCCGACATCGCGGCCGGTAAATAGGTTTCCAGAACTTCGATCTCCGCCGCTTCATTGGCCGCCAATTCATCGCGTCCAGCTTCCTTGAAGCTGGCAATGGAATCCTGGCGTTGTTTGATCGCTTTGCGTACGATCCCCATCGTATCGGTCTCACTCAATTCTCCGTCCGCGCCATGCTTTTCGATGGTTGCCATCTGAATCGCAGATTTCAGGGAGCGGAGGACGGTCAGACGGGAGGCGTCTTTCGCCTTCATCGCTTCTTTGATGTCAGTGACGATCTGTTGGGACAAAGTGCTCATTTCAGACGTAAGCTAGGTTCAATGACTAAATCCGCAAACGCGAACCTGGCCGGCCGAATCTGGAAAGTTGGCCTCGGTTTGATCCTCATCATGGTGGGATCCTTCTTCGTGTGGTGGCTTTGGGCTGTTTGGGAAAAGGCCGGGGATATGGACGACTGGAAGGAAGTCGATGGACAAGTGATCGCATCCAGCGTGGCCGATTGGCGCTACAACGACTTCAGCCGCCTCGAATACGAGCCCCGCATCCGCTACCGGTATCAAGTTGATACGGAGGACTACGTCGGCGAGCGAATTCGCCGGGTATCCATCCGCAGCACCTCCTCTGCCAAGGTCCAAAAGTGGATTGAACGCTTTCCAGCGGGCGAATCAGTGACCGTCTTTTTTGATCCTGCCGATCCCCAGCTTTCCGTGCTCAAGCGCGACACCAAAGCGTCGCTTTACTCCATCTGGTTCCCGTTCCTCTTTGTCGTGGGAGGGCTCGGGATGATTTACTCTGCCGTTCGACCTTAATCCGTCTCGTTGTCCGCGTCGCGGATCGCCGTCAGCGCGTCGAGAAAGTCCTGAATGTGCTCACTTGGAAGCATGATGGTGTCACGCCGTCCTCTTACGTCTTCAGTGATCTTCACAAACCGACCTCGATTGTTTTCCTTGAGGTCGAGAAAGAAGATCTTTCGCTCGGTGATGATCTTCTCCGTATGGATCGGGCCTTGATGGCGTTCGTCTTGTTGGTTGTCGTTATCGCGGTATCCAAACATAGGTTGCGATGGTTGTTTTCCTGCAACTCCCGGCAAAAATTGGGCAAAGCCGGCAATAATGGAATAGGTTGTTGGTTAGTTGGTTGTTGGTTTTAAAAAGCGGGCAGTTACGCTTGGTTCCCGGAATCTTTCAACTCCTTAACTCCAAGGCTTCGGGGGCCTCCACGTTAGAACAAAATTCATAATCCCATGGCCGTGCGAACACGTTCCAAAACTTTCACGGCCACAGCACGAGCTTTCTTCGCGCCATTTTCCAAAATCTTGTCAATTTCGTCCGGATTTTGGACGAGTTCCTCCCGCTTCTGCCGCATTGGCTCGAAATACTCCCACATTGCCGCGAAGAGTCGCTTCTTGAAATCCCCATATCCCACGCCGCCGGCCCGAAACTGATCCGCCATCTCCTCAATGTCCCCTTTGGAGGCAAAAAGCTGATACAAGGAGTAAATCATGGACGCTTCGGGATCTTTGGAATCCTCGACCCCCATCGAATCGGTCACAATCCGCATCACCTTCTTGCGCATCGCCTTTTCGGGTTCAAAAAGCTCGATCGTGTTGTCGTAGCTCTTGCTCATTTTCTCTCCGTCGAGTCCTGGGACCTTCGCGGTCTCCTCCTTGATTCGCGGAGTGGGAATCTTAAGAATCTCTTCTCCCGCTCCGTAAAGGTGGTTGATTTTGCCGGCGAGATCGCGCGTCACTTCCACGTGCTGCTTCTGGTCTTTGCCGACCGGCACCACATCGCTATCGTAGATCAGGATGTCGGCGGCCATCAAAACGGGATAGGCGAACAGGCCATGGGTTGCCTCCAACCCACGGGCAACCTTGTCCTTGTACGAATGGCAGCGCTCGAGGAGTCCCATCGGGCAAACGCAACTGAGCAGCCAGCTGAGCTCTGTCACTTCGGGAACATCACTTTGCCGGAAGAAGATTGCTTTTTCCGGGTCGAGGCCGCAGGCGAGAAAGTCGATGGCAACGTCACGAACATTCTCCCGCAGCACGGCGGGATCGGTGATCGTCGTGAGGGAATGGTAGTCCGCGATGAAGTAGTAGGCTTCCCCTTCATCTTGTAACGCAATCGCCGGCTCCATCATCCCGAAATAATTCCCCAGGTGAAGTCTGCCCGACGGCTGAATACCGCTGAGAATCCGCATACCGCAGGATTGCGTGGCGTGGCGAGATGTCAACCGCCGGAAACCGGGGATACGGAGGCCGAAAACGACCGAATTTGCCCTTTGCAGGCTGGAAAACAGGTATTGCCAAAGCTTTTTGGGTTTAGTACCATTGAAAAACCTGCTTAGATCTGACTCAAACATACCTCCCTCGATCGATACCATGACAAAACGCCCATTGACCAACAAACTGGATCACGACTCAGGTTTTTCCCTGGTCGAGCTCTTGGTTGTTCTTACGATTATCGGCATTTTGACTTCGATTCTGCTGCCGACCGGGCACCAGATCATGAAGCAAATGCGCAAAACGGAAGCTCAGAAAACGGCTGTTGAGCTGCGGACTGCGATTATGAATTATTACAGCGAATACAAACGCTATCCCCCAGTCAGTGGCTCCAGCGGTAGCGGTGGTGATACTCAGGTGGCGACTTCAGGCGCCAACGGTTTGATCGCTGGACTGATGGCTGTTCCCGGAAATACCTTTACCGAAACGGTGAATCGCCGTCGGATTCTCTTTTTTAGCAGCCGGAAAGCCAAGCGCCCGGGAATGTCTGGAGTCTATCCGGAAGGAAGCGGATATGCCCTCTACGATCCGTTTTTCGACGCAAGCAGCACTGCTCCAGGCAACTACTTCCAAGTCATTTTTGACTCGAATTATGACAATGTGATCCAGGTCCCTGACCGGACCGGAACCGGTACAGAGGACCTTTTCGCGGGTGCCGCTGTTTGGTCCTATGGACCGAATGGAGAGCCGGGTTCAAACAAGGGCAAGAATGACGACATTTTTGCCTACTGAAAGGC
>JBCDHN010000347.1:0-4445 GCA_038749915.1 Verrucomicrobiota bacterium
CAAGCGATCGCAGCAGTCGATCATTGGATAAACATGAATTCATGGAGATTGAGAAGCGCCCAGACCAGGTCGGTATAGTCTGCGCCGGCATCGCCTCCCTTGACCAGGATCTCAGCATATTCACGGTCCATGGCTTTTGGGCGGCGGCTTAGGATACTTAGAAAACAGGTTTCGATTCCTTCCGTCTTGCTTCGCGCACTGCGTGCGGACTGGACCACGGCGCTTGACGATGCATTCAGCACCTTGTTGGTAAGATCACCATTGAGAAGAAACATGACCTGGGGAATGGTCCCGACCTTGCTGTAGTTTTCGATGTAGCGTTTGTCTGATTGGCCGAACGTGTAGAGAAAGGTCCCGACATTGGAAGGAAGCGGCAATTCCGAGGCGCGGATGAGATTGAGTTGGTTGTTGTTCCGGCTGCCCATCATCATGTTTCCTTTGCCCAGATTGGCATAAGCCTGTCCGACCTTGACCGCGGTTTCCAAGTCGAGGTTGGCCCAGTCCGTGTGCATGATGGCCCGATAATCCTCCAGAACGCGGCGTTGGTTCGACTCTGGCGCAGAGTCTGACATGGCTACAAACGAATCCCACAGTTGTTCCGCGCTCAACCGCCGCATGATCGGAGCCGGGAAATGATACTCGCCTTTGTCGACCATCGAGAGCGTCGGTGAGGAATGGCAGGCTTCACGCTGATACGTCTGCGTCTTGTAGAGAATGCTCAGGAAGGCTTTCAAATCGTAGTTCAGTTCCTTCATGAGCTGCTCGAGGAACTTCAACAACTCGTAGTTCTGAGCCTGTCCATCCAGGTGACCAGGAATGTTGTGAACCGGTTCGATCTGACCCAGACCAAAGACATGCTTCCACATGCGATTGACGATGTTGATGGTGAAGCGTGGGTTGTCCTTGGAAGCGAGCCAGCTGGCAAAGCCCTGCCGAGGGGTGGCGTATTCCTCCAACTCGACTATCTCGCCAAAGTAGGTGGCCGGCTGCACGGGTTGGTTCGGGTCCGCATCGTCATAGGCATAGTCGAACGGCAGCTTGATCCGGTTCTGCCCCCCTTCGCCAACGCCCCAGTTGAAGCCACTGACAGCTGCGTAAAACCCGCGAAGGTCTACCTTCTTTGCTTTGGCCTCCGCGTCGAGTTCCTTGATTTTGGCATCGAGCTGCTTTTTCAACTCGGGATCAGCCTGCTTCTTGAAATCAAGCTCACCAAAGAAGGCTGCCATTTTGTAGAAGTCCATCTGGTAGACCTCTTCAAACGGGTGGTCATGGCACTGCGCACAGGTGATCTCGGTGCCGGTGAAAACCGTGAAGGTGTTTGACAGGTTGCAAAGCTCCATGCCGTAGTCGGTCAGGAGATAACCGGTTGCGGGGCTGTCCCAATAATATCCTTCCGCGGCGATCAACTCCTTCACCAACTCATCCCAGGGAACATTGGCGCGAATCTGATTCTTGATCCATTCGGCGTAAGCCTCTGACTTCAACTCGCCCAGCCCTCCCATGCTGATCCCATCACGAATTCGCAAAAGGTCGCTGAGGTAGTTGAAAAAGTGACTTACGAATGCTTCCGAATCGAGCAGGGAATCGATCAGGGTGGCGCGCTTGTTTTTGTCGCCATCCCTCAGGAAGCGCATGGCCTCGTCATGGGTTGGAATGCGTCCCGCGACATCGAGGTAGACCCGGCGTAGAAATTGCTCATCGCTTGTCGTCGGAGTCGGATAAGTCATTTTTTCCCGAAACTTGAGGGACTCCAGCTCCTTCAACTTGTCCGCCATGCTCATGGAGGTGTTGTCGCGCAGGGCAAGTTGCTTCGACTTGATCGCGGCATTGGCCGACTTCAGCTTCTCCAACACCATCCCGTCGATCTGACGCGTTGCAGTTCGCGGATCGATCGGTGCGTTTTCTCTGACGTATACCCGGTCAGCTTCGCTAAGAAGCTCGAAGGGAAAGGCCAGGTTCTTCCCACTCGCCAGTTTCATGAGCACTTTGCCATCGCGGAACCCCGTCATCTCAGCCGCGACCTTGCGGCCCTTGTTGTCGGTCCAGCTTCGCATCTCTCCAGCATCGGCAGATCGGGGAACGGCGAGAAGGATAGCCGCGACGACAAGGGCGAAAAGAGGGGTGTGCATGGGAACGGAGGGTTTAAGCGCGAGGGAAACGCCATCCAGTTAATCAGGAAACGGGAGTCCTTGAAATCCTTTTCTCAGAAATCCTTGTTCCTTCTTGATCGGGGACTTGGCGGAGCAAGGTGCACAGGTAGTATTCTCACAGAGCACGTTCTCAAGCGCTTCGGAAAGGTGCTTTCCGACTCGCAACCGGACACTCCTGACTGTGAGCATAAATAAACGTCAGCGGTTCGATGGGAGATATGTATGGAGCCGGGAATCGAGGCCAAACGCGGTTGGAGTTTTACCGGTCGCTTCTGCCTCGTGAGTTTCACCGCATGAAAATCTCGATTCCGAAGCTCGCGAAGAACCTTCCCGAATTCGGGACGGCCTCAGACATTACCATTTTCCCAAGCTCCGTTTTCGGAAACCGGACCTATCACCCGTTCCACTGGAGACGGGTTGTTGCGCTTCTGAGAAAGGCCCTTCCAGCCGCGTCAATTGTGATCGCGTGGAATGCTCATTCCAGCTTCCCCAAAGAGCTTGAAGGGTGCGCCCCTGTCCGCCTTTGCGACTCCATGCATCACGCGGCCGCGTTGATCCAAAAATCTCAACTCGTTCTAGGGATGGATAGCGGACCAATGCACGTTGCCGGAATGCTCGGCGTTCAAGGTTTGGCTGCAATTGGACCTGTCAGCGGTCAATCCGTCTTCGGCCACTTCCCAACCATCCAGCCGATTCAAGGCAAGATGAAGTGCGCCCCGCGTGGTTTCCAAGCGTCTCGCGGTTATCGTCCCAAAGACTGCGGGAAATGGTGTTCGTCTCTCAACTCGATCTCTCCAGATCGGCTTGCGGAAACGGTGAAGAGAACTTTTAAAGCCGCTATCCCAACTTTGCGTCCGACTCGTTCCAGAAATCTGGCACGCTAAACGAACCGGGACTGAGTTTGACAATTTCGAAGAATCAACAACCCAAGTCTGATTTCTGATAAGGAATCAAATTATCAGGTTTCCTTTACCCCGGATTTGGGTGGATATCTAACATGATGTTCCCTTTACCCTTGATTTGGGAGGATATCTGACATGATGCTCCATACAAACGCAGCTCCGAAACTGACATCAGGTGTCGGAGCCAACTGTTATCCCTAAAAATGGCAACGGATCCACCAACCTGGGGAGTCATCGAAAAGTTTGAGGCTGATCACCCCGAGTTGGCAGCCACGTCCGAGTTCTTCTTTCGCACGAACTTCTTTAACTCCTTCATGGATGTTCTCGGGGACTACATTGATTGGCGGGAGGGCGGGAAGAGACCGAATTCATTTCTCAATCGTCAGCTCAAGAACTGGGGTATTCAGTCGTGGATCGGAGAGTATCCATCGTCTGCGATCAAGAAGATGCTGGCTTCAGGTGGTTCAACGCTCCAACTCAACGATGAGGCCGCCATTTCGACTGTATTGGCTCAGCTCTTCTACGATCGGAAGACGGTAACGGCAGATCGGAAGAAGGCGTTGATCAGCATCGATCGCCAGGCTTCCGACGCCGTCCTGACCCACCTGCACTATCCGGATCTGGCATCGGCGAAGAAGGACTTTGCTGGACTCAGAACCGTAATCGAAACGAAACTGGGATAACAAGTCGCGGATGATCAACTGCCTGCCCGTGCCGAGCCGAAAGCTGAATGGACAATACAACCTCAACCCCAAAGTCGGAGCGCGCTGTCTGCAGGCAGTGACATCGCTTGGACGTTCGCCTCATAAATATGTCCGTTAAGGTAACATCGTTCACCGAGTTCTGGGACGCTTGGCAGGAGTATCGCGGAGGTAAATGGGTATTTCGTGGTGTTGCCGATTCCTCCTATCAGCTCGTGCCCAAGGTCGGTCGTTCCCAGAAATGGGCAGAGTGTGAGCACCGGATGCTCGATCATTTCTCGCGAGAGGCGGTTGCTCTTGAATCAAATACCCCAACGGAAGGATGGGAATTCCTCGCGATCGCACAGCATCATGGCCTTCCGACCCGGTTGCTCGATTGGACAGAGAATCCGCTTGTGGCAGCTTTCTTTTCAGCCAATGAGCATTATGACCGGGACGGAGTGATCTATTTGCTAAAGACTCCATTTCGGGTCGCTCCCGGGAAAGACGATCCATTCTCGATGACTCACGTCGCCCGATATCGACCACATCATGTCTCAACTCGGATTCATGCACAGCGGGGACTCTTCACCGTCCATCCAGATCCGACCGAACCTTTAAGTGAAGGAGCGAATGGACAGATTGAGGTCGCGAAGATTGTCGTAAGCAAAGACTTTAAGGAGCAGCTCTTGTGGGATCTGACCCGCGTAGGA
>JBCDHN010000348.1:0-4444 GCA_038749915.1 Verrucomicrobiota bacterium
CTTGCGGCAGAAGGGAATGTGGAAATAGAGCCCCAGATCCGTCTCTCCAACCGGGCCGTCGAGCTTCTCATTCAGAACCGATACCTGATCCTTCTCCCAAAAGCTGAAGGGCGGGTAGTTGGCCACGAAGTAGTTCCCGGCTTCGGTCTTGTCGCCTGTCTTTTCCGGCTTCTCAATGGGAATCGAGATGTCGCGGACGGCATCGGAGAGGGATGTATGTTCGGTAGCCATGGGTTGGCAGGCTTAGAGGCTGCGGGGGTAATGTCGCTCAAAATTCACCAGAGGCCTAGAGATTTGGACATTGGTTGAATCGAGTTTGAGGATTGGTTGACCGTTTTTGAAATCACGAGCAGTCTCGAAAACAGATGACCGCCCCTTCACCAGAACTGTTGATCCGGCTTGAAGTCCTGCCCGGAGCCACCGTTGCAGAACAGATCCAAAACGCCGCCGACTTCGGGTTTCAAGCCATCGCGCTGCCCGGTCGGTTCATCGATCGCTGGCTTGGTGGCTTGCGGGAGTGTCGGGCCGATCTGGCGCTCCCCATCGCGAGCATTTCTCTCGGGTTTGAGCACTCGCTCCTCAGTCCCTCAGCGGATCAGCGTGCCAAGTGTCGGGAATCGCTGGTTCGCTTGTTTGATCTGTGTGCTGAGTTTGGCGCCGGGTTGTTCAATCTGCCGCCTTGTCTGATTCAGGATAATCCCAAGCGTATTCACGACCCCAACGAAATTGAAACGTTGCTCTTGGAGCAACTTCCCGAAGTCGCTGATGAAGCAAAGGCACGGGGTGTCGTGCTCCTCCTCGAACCGGTAAACAAGTACGAATCGGAAACGATCAATTCGGTGGTCGAAGCCGCTGAGATTTCCCAAAAATGCAACCACTCCCATCTCGGAATCACCGCCGACTTTTTCCACATGCAGCTGGAGGAACTTCACTCGGCCGAGGCCCTTGCCCGTGCGCTTCCGCAGGTTCGTCACGTTCACGTGGCGGAAAACACCAGGGTAGAACCGGGCTCCGGATCGTTGGATTTTCACGAGGGTTTTGGCGTTCTGAAAAACGGCGATTACAAGGGACTGATTGAAGTCGAGTGCCGCTCCCTATCTGGACCGGCAGCTGAAGTGCTTCCGGCTTCCGCCGCCCACCTGCGAAATGTGTGGAGTTGCGCGGCTTGATCGAGTTTTGAAAGTCGGCCATGGTAACCTCGGTGTGTAGACACGACCATGTCTGCGATCCCACGTTTTCTCTTCCTCTCCCTTGTTTTTCATACTTTCGCCGTTGCCGGGCAACCCAATGTGCTTCTGATCTACACGGATGATCAGGGCGCGATTGACGCAGGCTGCTACGGCTCACCAGACCTGGAGACTCCGGCGATCGACAAATTGGCGGCGGAAGGGGTTCGCTTTACGCAAATGCTGGCTCCATCCGCCATTTGTTCCGCTTCTCGCACCGGGCTGCTGACGGGAAGCATGCCGATGCGGGCCGGAGTGCCCGGGAACGTTTCTTCGAGCAAGGGAAATTCGGGTCTGCCCACCGCCAACTACACCATGGCCGAGATGCTCCACGACGCAGGATACCGCACCCATCATGTGGGCAAATGGCACCTTGGCTATGACGAAGCAACCATGCCGAACGGTCAGGGATTTGATTCGAGTTGGGGCCATATGGGCGGGTGTATCGACAATTACTCGCACTTCTTTTATTGGAATGGACCCAATCGCCACGATCTCTGGCGCGATGGCGTTGAGATCTGGGAAGACGGACAAAATTTTGGGCATCGCATGGCGGAGGAGACCAAAGCGGTGATCGATTCAACGCTTGAAAAACCGTTCTTCATCTACTGGGCCATCAACTGGCCACATTATCCGCTGCAAGGCTATGATCACTGGCGGAAACACTATGCCGAAAAGGGGCTTGAGTCGCCCCGGGACAAGTATGCGGCCTTTGTGTCCAGCATGGATGACCTGATTGGAGAGGTTCTCGACCATTTGGAAGCTCAAGGTCTGGCCGAGAACACGATTGTGATATTTCAATCGGATCACGGGCACTCGGTTGAGGAGCGGACCTTTGGAAGCGGCGGCGATCCTGGTCCGTATCGCGGCCACAAGGGCAACTTCTTTGAAGGAGGGCTGCGCGTGCCTTCCATTGTGCGCTGGCCTGCGCGGATTCCAAAAGGGGAGGTGAGGGACCAGTTTGTGACCGGTTGCGATTGTTATCCCACGCTTCTCGATTGGTGTGGTGGTTCGGCAGACCTTGATGCGCAAAAAATCGACGGTAAGTCGATCGCCAAGGTCATCGAATCAGGGGTTGAGAGTCCCCATGAGCAATTTTACTGGACCTTCGGCGATCGAAAAGACAAGCAGGGCAACGACATCTCGCACTGGGCCTATCGCCAAGGCGACTGGAAGCTGATTGGGAACGCCAAAGATCAGGTCATGCCGGTGGCCGCAGAAGATCGGAAGCTCTTTCTCGCCAATCTCGGCAATGACATTGGGGAAACTACGAATGTCGCCAAAGCGCACCCTGAGGTCGTCGAACAGATGCTGAAAGATCGCGAAGTGATCGCGGCAGAGCTTCGTGCCGATCTGCAAGCGCTCCGAAAGTGAGCCCGTGTTAAGGGAGCGAAAACTTTTTCGCGGCCTCCGAGACCGCCTCCGCTGACTTTGTCGCCGTGAGATCAATGGCGACATAGCCGGAGAAGCTCGGGCCGTTTTCCCGTTCCTCAAAGTTCAGTTTCTCGAGCAACTCGAGCCAACGATAGAACTCGGAGAACTCGTGCAGGGTGCCGGGAACCAAGGGCGAAAGCCGGCCCTTTCCGGAGTCGGAGATTCGAGCGTGAGCGATTCGCGAACGAATGCGTTGGCCGGATTCGCTCTTGATCTTCTCGGGCCGAACTCCGGCGAGAAAGGCCCAAAGCGCGACATCCAGATTGAACCCGACCCGATTGGAGAGCGTCTTCGTGAATTGAGGGGCCTCCAACTGTTTCGCGAACCATCCCAGCGCATGCCAATCATTCAGCAGCTGAAGGGGACCGGTTTCGAGGTCGATGGCGATGCGAACCGGTGACGAACTTCCCAGTTCCTCAAACATCTGGCTGAGGCGATTTAAAAGGGTGGTTCCCAGGGTTGTTCGATTCATGACGTTGGCGACGAAGACCTGGCCGCCGGCTCCCGGCTTTTCCGAGCGTCCCGGCCAAACTCCCTGAATCCTGCTGCCGGCCGAAATTTGAATTGTCTCGGGATCGAGCTGGTTGCCGCGAAGCACATCGCTCAACCGAATGAGAAATCGGAGTGCGGCGAGGGGTTTTGCCGCGTGATCAGGATCATGGTTAGCGAGCTCTGGCAGATACGTGGCAAGCGAAGAAATCTGTACGCCAGCTTCTTCACAGCGATCCAGAATTCGTTCGCCCATTTCCTTGATCGCTTTGGGACGGTCAGAGTGGGCCGCCATCCAATCCAGCGGAGCCCGGCCACGTCGGTCGTTCGCCAGTTCGTGAATGTCATTGGGAGCGAATGCGAACAGTTCCACCAACTCGGTGTTCCCTTTCCAGGCTTCAAGCGCCTGGTTCAGGCCGATCAACGAGCAGGAACTAAGCCCTGTGAAGCGGAATGAGGGGGCGTCAGGACGCTCAATTTTGGGTTGCTGAACCACTCTTGGTTGCGCGGGCAAGGTTGCTGGTTGCGGAGCGAGGACGTCTTCCCACGTTCCATCCTCGTTGCGCCAAACCCCGACCCTGAGAAACCCACGCTGGGCGTCGGCAGTCTTCTCGGATTCATCATCCGGAAGTGCTTTTTCCGCGTCGAAAACCCAGATGGAACGTGGTTCGTTCACAAACTGAATCCAGGCCCAGTGGTCCTCGTTCCAACCAAAGCGCGTCATCAGCTCGGACCGAATCCAGGCGATGTCGGGCAGGTCAGCTTCTCCCTGAAGAAACTGGGCAAAGAGGGGAACGAGGTCCTTCAACTGGGCGAGCCGAAAGTCGCGATAACGGGCGGCTGGAGCCACGTAGGGAATTGTTTTGCGCCCCATGGCAATGGCCCCGCTTTGCAGGAAAGGCACGATGGCGAAAAGTCCATCACGCCAATGTTCGACCGTCTCAAAATCGGCATCCTCCGCATCCACCTCGCTTTCCGGGAGCCACCAAAGCAGGGGGAGTTTTACTGCTTCCGGGGTAACCGGCAAACTGTACAAACTACGCAATTCCCGGAAATCCGGCTTACGGGATTGGGAATGATCATCCCAGCGGCTGAGGTAGTAGCCGGCTTCGGCGAGTTGTTCGGTGGTGGCTCGGAGAAAGGGCAGCGACGCGGGATCGTTTACCAGAAAGGTGGTTGCCCCGGGATCTTCACGGCAGCCTACCAGAAGCACGGCATGATCGCGACGATTCTGAAATGTCCGTCGATGAATGCGCTCAAAGTCGGAGTGTCGGTAGCCGTTGGCTTCAAAAACC
>JBCDHN010000349.1:0-4443 GCA_038749915.1 Verrucomicrobiota bacterium
GTAGGTGTAGTTTTGGATTTTGGCGGCCGTAACCCAGAACGTTTTTACTGGGTGACCCGCAAACACCCGAACTTTCGCCTTGGTCCCGACCAATTCCATCCCCCAGGGACCGTTGGTAATGCCTCCGTTGGGCCGACTTTGAAAGGTTAAATCAACGCCATTGCTCATGGCGAAGTAGGCGTTGATGTGATCACCCGCGATTTTTCCAAGATCCTCTTTATTCGCGCTTCGTCCGGAACCGGCCGTGATTTCGCTTCCTTTTTCAGAGATTCGAGCAGAGCACCAAACCGCATCACCCACGAAATAGCGAGCCAGATCAAAGAGATGGGTTCCGAGGACAATCATGTCCTCCGCGCCTGCCCGGGCGTCCTGCTTCCCAAATAATCGAATCTCCTGCAGATCACCCAACTCCCCTTTATCGATGGATTCCTTGAGTTTTGCGATCTTGGGATCGAGCAGCATCTGATGGGCCACTGCGATTTTGAGATTCTTCTCTTTCGCGATTTTGAGCAGCTCATCTGCTTCCGCGAGGGTCTGGGTGAAGGGCTTTTCCATGTAGACATGGGCCCCGGCCTCGAGCGCGGCCTTCCCCATAGCGAAGTGTTGGTCTGTCCAACGAGGAGCAATGCTGACGAGATTCGGTTTCTCCTTCGCCAGCATTTCGCGGTAGTCCGCATAGGCTTGGGAGGCTCCGGTCGCTTTTTTCGCTGTTTCGTGACTTGCGGAGTCGGCATCCGCAACTGCCACAACCTGAACGTTGGGCAAATCCCTGAAGATGACGTCCAGCCGATGGCCATAGTTGCCGCGGCCGGTATGGCCAATCACGGCTGCCTTCAAGGTGGCATCCTGAGCGCTGGCCCCAGAATGCGAAAGAGCCGCTGCCCCGAAGAGCAGCGACTTGGTGTGAAATTGGCGGCGATCCACCGGTTACTTTTTGAGCTTCATGAGGAAACTCCCCACGATGAGTAGGACGACTGCACCTCCGGTTGCGATCAGGATCTGCGAGAAGGTTCCTCCGCCACCAATGCTGAGGGCGCTGGCGATGTATCCGCCGACGAAGGCTCCTGCTACTCCGAGAAGAATTGTCAGTATCAGGTTCATCTTCTGGCGACCGGGCATAATTAAACGACCAAGGGCACCGGCAATGAGGCCAATGATGACCCACCAAACGAACTCTCCAAAAGTGAGGGCTAAAAACATGGTTTTATCTAGTATTAGTTAATGGTTAGAAACGGCTAAGTGATCGTGCTTCGGGAGTCAAGGTTGGCTACGACTTCTTTTTCGTCACAATGTGAGGAAGATTGGGTCGCTTCCAATGAGTAAGATCATCGCCAACCTGACGCATTTCGACAATTACAAAAACGCGTTCATCGTGCAATGCTAGAGTCGGGCTTAGCACAAAGCGTGCTCCAAAACCTCATCAACTGTCTCAACAGGAACGATCTCCAGTCGTTCCCGCACCTCCTCCGGTAGTTCGGGAATGTCCTTCTCGTTCAGTTTTGGGATGATCACTTTTTTGATTCCGGCAGTCAGTGCGGCAATGGTTTTCTCTTTGAGGCCGCCAATTGGCAGGACCAGGCCGCGAAGGGTTATCTCGCCTGTCATGGCGACTTCGTGGTTCACGTCGCGATTGGCGAAGAGCGAGGCGAGCGCGGTAAACATGGTGACGCCGGCTGACGGGCCATCTTTCGGGACAGCTCCGGCCGGGACATGGATGTGCACGTCAAAGTTGTCGAAATCAGCCGGCTTGATCATCAACTCCTTGGCACGGGATCGAACCAGACTTTGCGCCGCCTGAACCGATTCCTTCATCACATCTCCCAGCTGTCCCGTGAGTTTGACATGTCCCTTGCCGGGGAAGCGGATCGCTTCAACATGGAGCACGTCTCCGCCAACCGGGGTGTAGGCCAGTCCGGTGACGACACCCGGCTGACTCTGCAGCAGCTTACTCTCGCGAACAAACTTTGCCGGCCCAAGGATTCTTCTCACCTCCTCCGAATCGACGTTCAGACCAGTGATTTCCTCCTTGGCGATCCGAGCTGCGACCGATCGGCAAACCGAGCCGATCTCGCGTTCCAGATTCCGAACTCCCGATTCGCGGGTGTAGTCAGAGACGACGGAACGAACCGCTTCCTCATCAAAAGTGCATTGCTCCTCAGTTAGACCGTTTTCCTTGAGTTGCCGGGGAATCAGATACCGCGTCGCGATGTTCAGCTTCTCTTCTTCCGTGTAGCCGGGCAATTCAATCGTCTCCATCCGGTCAAGCAGAGGAGCTGGAATGGTTGAGAGCGTGTTGGCCGTTGCAATGAACATGACCTGCGACAGATCGAACGGAACATCGAGATATCGATCGGAGAAATTGTCGTTCTGGCGGGGGTCCAGCACTTCAAGCAGGGCGCTCGCCGGGTCTCCGCGAAAGTCAGCCCCCATCTTGTCGACTTCATCGAGCATCATCACCGGATTTCGGGTGCCGACACGGCGAAGTTCCTGAATGATGCGTCCGGGCATTGAGCCGATGTAGGTCCGGCGATGGCCGCGAATCTCGGACTCATCACGAATTCCACCCAAAGCCATGCGCGCGAATTCACGTCCCAATGCGCCCGCGATCGATTCCCCGAGGCTGGTTTTCCCGACCCCAGGAGGGCCGACAAAGCACAAGATTGGGCCCTGGCCGGTCGGGTTGAGCTTTCGCACGGCGAGAAACTCGATGATCCGCTTCTTCACGCGCTTTAATCCGTAGTGATCCAGATCCAACGTCTCTTGTGCGGCGTTGAGATCCAGGTTGTCCTCACTCATCTTTGCCCACGGCAACTCGGCGAGCGTCTCCAGGTAGTTGAGAATTACCGAGTGATCCGGGCTTTGTGGCGGAATGATTTCCAGGCGTTTGAGCTCCCGATCCGCCTGTTCCCTGGCTTCTTCTGGCAGCTGCGCTGCGTCGAGACGTTCTCGCAGATCCTCAACCTCCTCTTCGTTGCCGTCCTGCTCACCCAGTTCCTTTTGGATGGCGCGAAGCTGCTCACGAAGATAAGCCCGTTTTTGTGATTCCGTGAATTCGGTCTCCACGTCGTACCGCAGTTTTTGCTGGATCTCCGCGATGCGCAGCTGGTTGTCGATCTGCTTTTGCAGGTTCTCGACCCGATGAACGACATTGAGTTCCTTCAACAATTCCTGACTCCGATGCAGATCCAGGCTCAGGTTTCCGGCTAGAAAATCCGTCAGGGTCGCGGGATCGTCCATGTCGGAAAGCATCGCGATCGCTTCGGGCGGAACATTGGGGTTGTACTCCAGCAGCTTTACGGCCGATTCCCTCAAGTTGAGAACGGCTGCCGTCCAATACTCGTCGCTTTCCTCAGGTGCCGACTGTTCCATGCGCTCGGCTTCGACTTTCAGAAACGGTTCCGTCTGGGTGGAGCGCAGCAACTTCACGCGCTCGATCCCTTGTGAGATGACCACGGCCGATTTTTGGTCGGGACGCACTAATCTGAGGACCCGTGCCAAACAGGCGACCTCCTGAACATCGTCCAAGGTCACGTCGTCCTTCTCCGGATCCTTCTGCAGCACCACCGCCACCAGATCGCTGTGCGGCAAACTTTGCTCCAGCATTTCAAGAGTCGACTTCCGCCCAACACTGAGTGGCGAAATGGTTCCCGGAAACAAGACGGAGTTGCGCAACGGCAACACCGGAATCTCGGCTGGCAACTCTACCTGATTGGGGATGACCGGAGGCACCGAAGCTTCCAGGTTCTCCGTTTCCTCAGTGGCGTCGTCCGTGCCACCTTTCAGTTCTAATGGTTCTGGCTCCATGGCGATTACGTTGTTTTGATGGGCAGACTTACCCAAAGATACCCTTCGATCTTCTTTGCTGTGACTCCTTCCGGATCGACCGGTTGCGGGAGATGGATTTCGCGCTTGAATGGCCCATTCTCGATTTCCATGGCCAGGGTTTGGCAGCAAGTCACCTCGGGATCATCGATTTCAGGTCGCGGCATGGCACGGAAGCCTTGCACCGTGATTTTCTGGGGTAACACTTTCAGGTCGATCGACTCCCGTTGCACGCCGGCCAAGTCCACACAAATCTCGAATCGATCGTCGTAGCGATAGGCATTGACGGCGGGCGTCCAGGCCGAGTCAGGTGCCAGGTAGTGAGAAAATTGAAGCTTCTCAATGCCCTGGACGACCTCCTCGGTCTGGGCGAAAACTCGGGTGTAACGGATTTTTCTCGCCATAACAGGCTAAGTTGGCGGCTCGGTTCTGGGTTTGTCAAGAGAGGGGCCATCCCGTCTCATTTCCTTTGACGTAGGAAAGGCAGCAGACTTATCAACCCGTCTTGATTCAGGGCTAACATTGTTAATAGTTCGCGATCCATGTCAGAATCCCCTCGTGTTGCCGTCCTCAACGTTGTTGGCCTGACCAGCCGGTTCTTTGGGCCCGATTTGCCCAAGA
>JBCDHN010000350.1:0-4424 GCA_038749915.1 Verrucomicrobiota bacterium
GACTTTCGCTTACCCCTTTTTGGGGACCATAAACCCGAGAGGCACCTTCCATCCCAAGAAGAAGATTGCTGACATCACACGCGGCTGAAAACTCGGGAAGTTCAAGCCTCTCACTCCTGTCAATGCGCCGAACCTTTGCAAGATCACCGGGAATGGATTCCACTTCGGTACCGTCACCGTCCAAAAATCGCACCCCCAACGCCTTCGCCATTCCGCTTCCTCCATCGTTGGTCGCGCTGCCCCCCAATCCAAGCAATATCCGTTTCGCTCCCCGCCGAACCGCATCACAAATCAGTTCGCCCGTCCCAAATGTGGAAGCATGCCAGGGATCAAGCTCGTTCGACTGCAAACGCCAAAGCCCTGAAGCGTGGCTCATCTCCAGAATCGCTGTCTTTGGGGGCCCGACCACGAGTCCGTAACCTGAATCCACGATTCGGCCAAGCGGGTCCCGAACGTTGCAGTTCACCCATTCCCCGGAGAGTGCATCGGTTAGGGCCTCGGAAGTTCCCTCTCCTCCATCAGCTATGGGAAGGCAAATCGCTTCCCAATCCTTCGGCAAGGCATCACGAATGGCATCGGAGGCCTCGCGCGCGGTCATCGAACCTTTGAACTTATCCGGTGCAATCAGGATGCGCATCGCAGCTACAATTCACGGGGCTGATTGTAATGCAACGTTCGGGAACAAATTGCGACTGAATAGGCACACAACACACACAAGCTTAGACATGAGCCCCTACCCTGTTTCCTCCCCGTCAACATCGACGGCTCGGGATTCGAGCCCTCGACTTCCTCCATCCCCATCTACGCCCTCAACTCGATCGATTCGAATTAACCCGGCCTCCTGCCTGAGCACCGAGCTCTGGCACGGAAGGCCGGGAGAGGGAGTAAACATCGAAATCGATGGCCTCTGGGAAAAGGTCGATCGCAGTGGAAAGCGAACGAACCACGGAGCCAAGTCTGTGAAAATCAGCCTTCTGATCGACGACTCTGAACGAGACGCCCCCTACGAGATTGGTCCCTTTTCTTACGTCGGCTCCCCCATGACTTTCGGTCCCTACGATTTCGCCGTCCGCATTATGGCGAACGTTGATGACGTCTACTTTGAGGAACATCGTCAACATCAGGACTCTCCCCTAGAGGCAAGAATTGAGCCGACGTTCCGTCCCCGTCACAGGTGTTGCGACGATGGCCAATCAGAAGATTCACAGGCCGCCTAGTTAGTCGATCGGAGTCAGACGATAAGAGCAGATGGAGCGCACGATCTCTTTGGGATCGTCGGAAACCATCAGGTACTCTCCGTATTTCCGATCCCGGGCGAGTCGTTTGAGGGTCGGGAAAAGCCTTGTTGTTTTGACATAGTGTTCCTCGCCCAGAAAAATCATCGGACTGACAAAGCTGAAAGTCCCATAGTGGTTCTGGGTCGCGTCCATGAAGATCTCCTGATTGGTTCCGGCGCTTCCCGGTGCGTAGATGACTCCGTAGTGGGCGATCGCAAGAAGCCCGTCCTCTCGGATACTGTTCGAGAAATACTTCGCGATGTAGGTCGAAAAGAGATTGCTTGGCTCGTGGCCGTAAAACCAGGTCGGAATCGCCACACTTGATCCACCATCGGGGTATTGCTCGATCACTTCCTTCGCAACTTCCAGATATCCTTCGTCGGTGTAGCGGGACGCTCGCTTCAACATCGTCATCGCCTTTCGCAATTCGGTTTTGGGATAAGGAGCAAAATAAGCTCCAAGGTTTGCCGCTTCCATGATTCCCGGCCCTCCTCCGGAGGCGATGAAGTATCCCTTCCGAGTCAGGTCACGAGCAACCTCCGCGGTCTTCCAGAAATAGGGATCAGAACGCGAAGTATGATGTCCGCCCATGATTGCTACGACTTTTTTGGGATCGGTGCCATCCACCCGCCCTTCCAGTAAATCGGACAATGCATCGTCGATGGCATGATCATGAAGCCGTTGCGCCAGGGCTTCGAGAACATCCGCGCTTCCTCGTCCCTTCTCCACGAAGTGCTCATAAATTTGCAGATCCAATTCTTCTGCCTGGAGTTCTTGGCGCGAATAGAGCGTCGGCCGATAGGGTAAGTAAGGAAGATGATCAATTCGCGGAAAGATGAGGGCATCTTGCCTGATCAGGAAACGCTCCGTTTCATCGCTATCAAACTTGCATCCAAGAAAAACCGCGCCAGCCACCTTGGCCTTGCTCCATTTCCGCTTCACTTTGGCAAGATCCAGCCCCTGAATCACACAGCCCGTCAAATCTCGCCCTCGATCCAGGTAATCCTGCAACGTGTCGATTTCGTGGATTTCGTTCATTTGAGCGATCAAGGGGTGCCGTGCTAGAAAAATCAAGTTGAGTTCTTTCTTCGAATGGCCGCGAGTCAAGATTCGTTTTTGGAACGCAATCACCAGAAACTGTAACGAGTTGCCTCACCAAGCGTCATCAGGATTACTCCGACGCAAAGTCCGGCATGCCTACAGCCAAACATGGCGCAAAACGAAGACGACGATTGGAACCGCCTCCTCCAGCAAGCGCGGCGAGGAAATCCCTCTGCCGGGAAAACCATGGTCGAGCGCCTTTATCCAACCGTGATTCGAATTGTGCGCAATCACCGGCCGTTTGCGATGGACGAAGAAGACTTGGCACAGGAAGTTTTCATGAAGATGTTCGCCAAACTAGACACGTATCGCGGCCTGCAGCCGATCGAGCACTGGGTTTCCAGAATTGCTCGCAATACCTGCTACGATCATCTTCGCAAGCAGCAACGAAGAGGCGAACTTCGCTATGCGGACCTTCGCGAGGAAGACTCTCATGTGCTGGAAGCAATGCTCTCAAAAGCAGCGGAATCAGACTCCATGCTCGATACTCCCGAGGGAGTGAGAAATCTTCTCAATCAGCTCCTCGCCACATTGCGACCGGGGGAGCAGCAAGTCCTTCGCATGCTCGATCTCGAAGAGATGCCGGTCAAAGAGATCGCCCAACAACTGAACTGGGGCGAATCGAAGGTCAAAGTAACCGCGTTTCGCGCCCGGAAGAAACTACGAGCCACTCTCGAAAAACTTGAGCCACAACTTCAATATGAAAAGTGATCCCACCTCAGACTTCGAACCTTGGAATCGGCTGATTTCCGCGTTTCGAACCCTTTTTTCCAAGCCGGCCGAAGAGGACTTGGCCGCCCCCATGGGATTCTCGACCCGAGTCATCTCCCAATGGCAGGAGTGGAGAAAGAACGAGTTGTTTCGGGCGTGGGAACGGATGTCCATTCGCACGGCGATTGCCTGCTCCACCTGCGCTGTCATTTTTGGACTCTTCAGTTTCGCCAAAGAACAGAACGAGCGTCGGCAGGAACTCCTGGTCGTGCCTCCGCTGGAAGAATCGACTGGTGAAGGATTTGCCGAATGATGATGAAACGCTATTCGAAGATCGTTACGGCTCTGCTGATCATCCTGATAGCAGGCGTGGGAATTGGTTATTCCTTCGGAATTCGCGAGGGCAAACAGCGGCATCGCAAAATGGGCAAGCCGGATGGGTGGTCAACCATGATGATGAGGCGCCTCGATAGCGAATTGGATCTCACGGACGAGCAAAGGCAAACGATTGAGCCCATTCTCCAAAAAACAGGTTCAGACCTTCATCAAACCCGCAAGATGGCCATGAACCGCAGTTGGACCTCGATCCGAAATTTTTATGAGGAGTTGGAGACCCTTCTGACTAAGGAGCAAAAGGAGCAATTGAAAGCCTCGCGGCAAAACATCCGCGAGCGACTTCAGAATCAGAACCGAAATGGAGGCGAATCCCCCCAAGGCCCTCCTCCCTGGCATCGACCGGATGGCGGAAGGCCCAAACCTCCGGAAAGCTAAAGCTCCTCAACTCCGGAAGTGGCTGGTCGATATTCGAAAAATAGGACACCTCAATTGACATCCATATTATAGAAATTATAATATTTATGCAATTAGAAGCATTTCCCCTGTCTGCAGGTGCAGTATGAGCGAACTCAACACATCCAATCTTTCGAACACCAATCCGCTGCCCAAAGGCTCCGAAACGATCGTTTTCGTCGAAGATGAAGATATGATCCGGAAGCTTTCCCATCGGGTGCTCCACTCGTTGGGCTACGAAGTCATCACAGCCACTGACGGAGCGATTGCTTTAGAACTGGTCAAAGAATTTCCCGAGCGCATCGACCTCATTCTCAGCGATGTCGTCATGCCAAATGTTCGCGGCCCTGAGTTCGTGAGCCGGGCTCGCAAAATCCGCGACGACTTCAAAGTGCTCTACACCACCGGCCATTCGATCGATGCGGCCTTGGGTGATGCCTTTCAGGAAACTCCGGACGAGCGACATGCCGAGCTTCTTCAGAAGCCCTACACGCCTCAGCAACTGGCGTCCCGCGTTCGCAAGGTGCTGGATGAAGAGTGCGTGGC
>JBCDHN010000351.1:0-4410 GCA_038749915.1 Verrucomicrobiota bacterium
ACCGCGGGCAATCCGGAGTCCTATCAACTGTCCAGCTACACGTATCGTTACCAGAGCAAATATGGTGGGCCGGAGGAGGATCGAAAGACCCTCAAGATCACGAACGCCGAACCCGGCGAGGATGGCCTCAGCGTCTCTCTCACCATCGATGGCCTGCGAGCCATGTATGTTCATGAGCTGAGAGCCTAGGGGCTCCGCAGCCAATCCGGCGAAAGCCTTGAACACCCGGATGCCTACTACACGTTGAACCGCATTCCTTCGGATCGGTGATGAATCGAATGAGGTTCTTCCTGGCCGCCCTGACATCGCTACTCTTCGGTGGCCTCCTTTGCGCTGATGCTCCACCAAACATCGTCTACCTTATTTCCGATGATCAAACGTTCTCCGATTTCGGCTTCATGGGACACCCGGAAGTGCTAACGCCAAACTTGGACCGTCTCTCCAGAAAATCAGCCGTATATAAGAACGGCTATGTCCCATCGAGTGTTTGTCGTCCCTCCCTCGTCACCTTGTTGACCGGTCTCTATCCTCATCAACACAGCGTTCACTTCAACCATCCTCCACCTGGGTTCTCCAAACTAACGAAGGATCCGAAAATGACGAAATCGCGCTATGATGAGTTGCGCGAAGCAGGAGCCAATCTCATCACGGTGCAACCAAGCCTACCACGTATCCTCGCCCAGAACGGCTATCGTTGTTTTCAGACCGGCAAGTACTGGGAAGGCCATTGGCGCAACGCCAGGTTCACCGAGGGAATGACGTTGAACAAAGCTTCCAGCGCAAAGCACGGAAACAAGACGCTGCCCAACGGAGAGGTCGTTGCTCATGGAAATGGAGATGCGGGATTGGCAATCGGGAGGGAGACGATGAAACCTATTTTTCGATTTCTCGACCAATGCGGGACCAGCCAGCCCTTCTTTCTTTGGTATGCTCCGTTCCTGCCTCACACTCCCCACGACTCTCCAGAGCGCTTCTTTGAGCTCTATGAAAACCGCCCTGGAGTCGAGCCCCATCAGGTCCCCTACTTCGCTTCCATTTCGCAATTTGACGAGACGGTGGGAACGTTGCTGTCGGCATTGGAAGAACGAGGACAACTTGAGAACACCTTGATCGTCTTTGTCGTCGACAACGGTTGGAGCCCCGATCAGAACAAGCCGAAGGGCTCGGAGTTCAACCACACCAACGAGAGCAAGCGCGCCCCGTTCGATGATGGAGTCCGCACACCGATCCTGCTGAGTTGGCCCGGGAAAACCGTTCCCGCTTCCCATGACGGCCTCGTCAGCAGCATCGATCTAATGCCAACCGCTCTTCGCGCCGCAGGAATCGACCCGCCAGCAGCCCTGCCCGGAGTGAACCTGCTTCCGAGCGCAAAAGGCCAAACACCTTTGGATCCGACCCGTGCGGTTTTTGGAGCGATCTATCCCGGCGACGCAAGCGTGCTTGGCGATCCTGCTAAAGACGTCGCCTATCGCTGGGTGCGGCAAGGAGACTTGAAATTGATTGCTCCCACCCGGCAAAAACCCTGGGGAAGCTATGTCGAGACCAATTGGCTCTCAAATCTCGCTGATGACCCCGGTGAAACGACTAATCTCACGTCAGAACCCGAGTTCGCTGCCGATCATCTTCGACTCAAGAAATTGCTCGATGACTGGTGGGATCCGTAAGGAGTCTTTGAAAAGTCGGTTAGTCGAGCCAAGCTTTTGCTTGGCTCGAGGGCGGAGGCCCAGAGGGCCAAGACATGCCAGCCCTGGGCAAGTGAGGATGCGAGCGCCGCCCTGGGAAGATTTGTCCTCCTGAATTTCAAGGCCTGAATGGCCGAGACAACCGTTGTCGCGCCCCTTCAGGACGCGTTCTGATTTTCTCGGTTCACCCAGGACGGCAGTCGCTTTGCTCCTTTGTCCTGGGCTACCATTTCCCGGCCCGTTGGGCCTTCTCACTCATCTAGCCGGTCAGAAGAGTTTTCAGACACTCCCAAAAGGGAATACTGCCGGGGCAGAAAAAAATTTCACTTTTTTGGCACGAATTCTCCTCGAATCCGGGATGCTAAGGAAACCATCATGGATCGAGAACCCGCAGAGATGATTACCGGCTTGCTGATGAAGCACTTTGATGTGCTGCTTCGCTATGTAATTTCGTTGGTGGGGAACGAAGCAGATGCCCGCGACATCATGCAGGAAACCAGCATGAGTCTCGTTCGCAAGGCCGACGACTATGACGAATCCCGATCCTTTGTTCCATGGGCCTGTCGGTTCGCGTATCTGGAAACGCTGAAGTTTCGAGAGAAAAACGGGAAGCGGCCGCTCCTTCTCGATGACGACGTTTTGGAGATCATCGCTAACGAACAGGCCGGAGAAATCGCAACCGCTGATGTTCGAAAAGAGGCTCTTGAAGCCTGTTTCGCAAAGCTCCCGGGTTCAGCTCGCAAGTTACTCACCCTGCGATATCATGAGGAAGCGCCGACCGAGGAAATTTGCTCTGAATTGGAGAAGAGCCGCCGCTCTGTTTTTCGCGAATTGAAAGCAGCTCGGGAGAGTCTCCGCAATTGCATCAGAAAGGAGCTTTCCTATGCGTGATCAATTGGAAACCCTGAGGGAACTGGTCGCGAAACACTGCGACGAGGAACTGTCCCGCGAAGAGCGGGAAACGCTCAACGATCTATTGCGCATCAGCCCCGCTTTGCGGCGGGAGTATGCCTCGCTGATGGAGGTTCACGCGAGCCTGGTGATGCGGCCAGAGATGCCCAGCTCCCCAAGTTCATTCCCGATTCAGCGAAAGACGATCACGAAATGGATCATCGTTGGTGCAGCGGCATGCATCGTTGCCTTGCTTGCACTAACCACAAAAGAAAGCTCTGAAGCTCAACCCGGATTTGCCACGCTGATCCAGGCATCCGATTGCAAATGGCAGGGCAATTTCAGTCCGGTCGAGGGCGAGCAAATTGGGGAAACCGATCTTCGACTGAGCGACGGTTCGGCTTCCATTCGATTCTTGAGCGGCGTCGAGCTGGACCTCGTCGCACCCTGCCACCTGCAGATCGAAGGACCGAACGCAGCGATCCTTTACGCGGGAGAGCTGTATTTCTCAAACGAGATGAGCGACACGGAAGAAAGCTTTTCTCTTTCCACTCCGCAGAGCGAACTTTTGGACATTGGCACCAGTTATTCGGTCACTGTCAGAAAGGACGGCGCGGAAGAGCTTCATGTAGGGAACGGTACCGTCATTCGTCTGGACGAAAATGATCGGAGAGTGACGATTGAAGCGGGCCAGGCGATGCGCTGGCAGGCTGAGGGACAAAGCGAAGCGATTCCGTTTGTCGATAAACCAAGTGCCGTCCGTCGAGCAGAACGACGGGCAAGCCGGGGCAAACCGATTGCCTGGTATTCCTTTATCGATCAGGACGGCTATGGCTTTACCGACGCGTGGAATCCGTGGGGCGAAAGCGTGAGCAAGGGAAGCAACACGCCGGGGCCCATTACCAGAGCCAAGGGTTTGCAACCAACCGAGCAAACCGTCATTGCGGCTCCTCTCAAGGTGCCGATCGATATGAGCGAGAATGGAGTCACCTATTTTTCTCTTTTCTGTTCCATTGAAGTGGCAGCCGACATTCCCAAAATGTTCTACATGGCGTTCCGAGAATCGGGAACCCCTGATCACAAAGCCCAGTTTTCAATCACTCCGAAACGGCGGACGATTGGCGCTCATCTTCTCTATGCCGACACAGATTTGAACGGTCGCTCAACCATGGCACTGTCCCTCCCGCCCGATGGTTCCAAATTCCAACTCGCCGGGAAAATCATCAGTCGGGCCAATGAACCTGATCAGGTGTTTCTCCGTTTCATCCCGGAGAGTGAACCGCTTGATTCCTTCGAACCCTACGCTTGGTCGGTGATCGGGCAACGGGTGGAGTGCGACTTCCGTTTCGACCTGGTGAGTCTGCATCTCAACACCCAGGGTAACATCGCCGTGTCCGATTTGAATCTGGGGAAGACTTGGGAATCCGCAACCAACCCCCGCCGAAAATAAGCTTATGAGTCCAAGAAACCACCATCCCGATCGCCGCCATTTCCTCCGGGGCCTGGGCGTAACCCTTGCCCTCCCCGCAATGGAGAGTCTCCACAGCGTGGCAAGGGCGACGGAAGCTCCAAGATCCAGAAAACTCCTCTGTGTCGGCAGTCACCTCGGCCTCTGGCCGGAAGGCTTTTTCCCGAAAACCGCTGGAGAAGACTACGAGATGAGCCTGACCCTGAAAGGGATCGAAAGTCACCGCAACGACTTCACCGTTTTCTCCCATCTCGACCACAACAGCAGTGGGGGGCACTCCGGCGTTCACAACTTTCTCAGTGGCGTCAAGAAATCCGAGGCGTCCGGTTTCGGCGCCAAAAACATGACCCTGGACCAGGCGGCGGCCGA
>JBCDHN010000352.1:0-4405 GCA_038749915.1 Verrucomicrobiota bacterium
GAAAGTCGTCGAACCGAGGCGCTTCAAAGTCGAGTTTGGCAAGTTTCGCGAAGTCGAGCGGATCAAGGGTATTGGGGACGCGATCGGGCCAGGTGACAGCGTATTGAATCGGGAAGCACATGTCGCTGTAGCTGAGCTGGGCGAGGATCGAGTGATCGATGAATTCGACCATGGAGTGAACGATGCTCTGCGGGTGCACGACGACGTCGACGCGCTCCATCTCGACATCGAATAGCCAGCGTGCCTCAATCATTTCGAGCCCTTTGTTGAAGAGGGTCGCTGAGTCGATCGTGATTTTGGGGCCCATTTCCCAAGTTGGATGCTTCAGTGCCTGCTCCACGCTGACAGCTGCCATCTCTTCGGCTGAGGTCTGGCGAAACGGGCCTCCAGACGCAGTGAGGATGATGCGGCGAACGTCCTCCGGTTTGCGATCTTCGAGGCATTGGAAAATAGCGTTGTGTTCGCTATCGACCGGGAGAACCCGGCAGCCATTGCGCTTGGCGGCCTCCATCACCGCCTCTCCCGCCATTACCAGAATTTCCTTGCTTGCGACCGCGATGTCTTTGCCTGCTTCGAGCGCGGCCAAGGCTGGACGCAAGCCACCGGTCCCAACGATCGCGATCAGTACAAGATCAGCCTCCGGCAGAGTCGCCAATTCAACCAGCCCTTCTTCTCCCTGATGTGGCTTGGCGGCTTCGAGTTGCGAAGCGAGCGTTTCATCGACCAGTGCCACGTTTTCAACGCCAAACTCGCGGGCCTGGGCATTGATCTTCTCAACCGATCGATGCGCGGCCAATCCCACCAGTTCCATGCGATCCGGAATGTCGCGGGCGACTTTGCATGCGCTATCTCCAATCGATCCGGTCGAACCGAGAACAACCACTTTCTTGCGAGTTCCTGACATGGGGGCCATTGCTTGCCAGCCAAGCGAAGGGAAGCGAGGAAGGCAAGCGGGAAAGCGCGGGAAGTGTGCCGACTTAACGGCGAAATCGACTCGGTTTAGCCTGCTTCCGCCGTGTTCGTTATAACTTCTTCGATCGTGGTTCGCCCTTCGGAAACCTTCTGCCAGCCGTAAGGGCGCAGCTGGGTCATTCCATCCTGAATCGCCTGATGTTTCAATTCCGCGTTGGGCCGGTTCTGGGTGATCAATTCCTGGAGATCAGGCGTTACCTGGCAAATCTCAAGAATCGCCATCCGGCCTCGGAAACCCGTATCGCGGCAGGCGCGGCAACCTTTGGCTTGCTTGATCTGATCTTTCCATTCAAGCGGAAAGCCGATGCCGCGCAGATAGGAATCGTCGTAGACCGCCGGTTCCTTGCAATGATCGCACAAGGTCCGAACGAGGCGCTGGGCGAGGAAAGCCCGGACGGAAGAGGCGATGAGGAAGGGTTCCACGCCCATATCGAGAAGTCGCGAAATGCCGCCGACGGCATCGTTCGTGTGCAGGGTGCTGAAGACGAGGTGACCGGTCAGCGCGCCGCGAACCGCGATCTCGGTGGTCTCAAGGTCCCGCATCTCCCCAACCATGATCACGTTTGGATCACCACGCAGGATCGAGCGTAGACCGACGGCAAAAGTGAGGTCGATTTCGGGTTTCACCGCGATCTGGACAACGCCGTCGAGCTTGTTCTCAACCGGATCCTCAATCGTGACGATGCGGCGATCCTTGGTATTAAGCTGACGGAGGAAGGTGTAGAGCGTAGTCGACTTACCGGAGCCGGTTGGGCCGGTGACCAGGATGATTCCGTTGGGAGAGGCGAGGAGATCGCGAATCAGGGACTCAGCTTTTTGATCCAGACCCAGCATCGAAAAATCGAACTTCTGGCGCGAGAGAAGGCGAAGGCTGACGCTTTCGCCATTGACGCTAGGTATCGTCGCAACCCGCACATCAATCGGATCGCCATCGAGGATCAGGTTGATCCGGCCGTCCTGCGGCAAGCGGCGTTCGGCGATGTCCAGCTGCGCCATGATTTTGAGACGGGAAATGAGCGAACTCTGCAGGACGCGAATATTGGGCGGCACGGTGACTTCCTGGAGCGATCCATCGATCCGGTAACGAATCCGCAATCCCTCCTCCAGCGGCTCAACATGAATATCCGTGGCTCGCTCCTTCAGCGCTTCGCGAAAGACTTGGTTCACGAATTTCATGACGCTGGCCTCTTCATCCTCTTCGTCGAGAATGCTGACCTCCTGCTTCATCTCGTCGTCCTCGACCTCCTCGCGACCCTCCACCATTTCGTCGAAATCCTCCGCCCCGACGCCGTAACCAATACGAAGCGATTCGAGCACCTGATAGCGCGTGGTCACCGCCCAGGTGACGTTCTTGCTCAGCTCCTGGCCGACCGCCTGTTTCGCCTCCAGATCGAAGGGATCATAGGTCAACAGGCAGACATCGGTTCCATTCATTCTCCCAGGGAGGATGCGATGCCTCAGGGCCAGTTTCGCCGGGAATTTGTTGTGGAGCGGTTGGCTCAAATCCAACTCGCTCTCAGCAAGAAATTCCAGTCCGGTTGCCTTTGCCAAGTTCTGAGCAAAGGCAGTTTCCTCCACCAAATCAGCCTCGACCAATGACTCCACCAGCGAAGCCTGCCGCAAGTGGGCTGCCTGCAGTGTCTCCTCGCAACGATTGCGATCCGGGCATCCCGTTTCGAGAGCGATTTTCGTGAGAAGGGGGACGAGAGACATGGTTGGAGTGAATTGACGTAGGTTTCAGCCCAAGGTTACGCTGAGTTCGCTGGCAAAACAACGGCTCACTTCTGGCGCAAGATCACGACCTCTCCATCTTTTCCGGTCAACGTGGCAGCGACTTCGGACACCGCAGTAAGCCTGTAGGTTTTGCTTACACTTGGAAGCTCTATTTCATTCCCTTCTCGGACATAAATGGTTTCACCGTCTTTTCTTAGGAACTCCGCAAACAGTTCTGGAACGTTTGTTTTCTGCCGTCTTATAAGCAGCCACTGACGCTCACTTTGTAGATCTTCGATTTTGAGCTCTGAAACATCAGCAAATGGATATCTTGGATACTCTTTTCCTTCGTAGCTCACGATTTTGAAGCGACCACGGGCGATAGTATCACCGACGTTGTAAAAAGCAGCACTCCTTTCGCCTGAACGTTCAACAACTAAAAGCTGATGATCAGGAGGTTTGTTGGCACTAAAGGTGATAAAGAGGCTTTTCGTTTGTAGCCTAACAAACTCAAGTTCGTCTTCCGGCCGATGCTTAGGCGTTGATTGCGAAGTCAATCTAGTCGAATACACCAAGATAATTACTATCCCAAGAGCAGCGGCTATCCCCAGTTTGGGGGAGATCAACTCTCGAAATAAGGATAGCACGGAGTCAGGCTTCACTCTCCAAGAAGCTTACAGCACTGACAATAACTGGGTAAAGAAGGGAATTACAACGGCTTCAGATAGATATTCCGAAAGCGATATACAGCGCCATCTTCTCCGTGGTGCTGGATGCCGATATGGCCCTTGGCGTCGGTGTCGTCTTCGATGTTGGTGATGAGGACGTTGTTGACGCGAATCTGGATGCGATTGCCTTTGCAGGTGATCTGATACTTGTTCCAACCGTTGCGCTTGAGCGCTCCGGCAACTTCAGGACGCTTCATGAAAGCCTGGCTCTCTTTTTCGTGGGCGAGCCACTTTTCTTCCTTGGTCCGACCGGTTTGGCTTGGCCAGAGCCAGCCGCGACGCCCTTCGTCGTAGAGTCCGCCGGACCAGCGACGCTCGGAACCGTCACACTCGGCTTGGTAGCCGGAGACCTTGCCCGGCTCAACGTGGCAGCGGAACATGATGCCGGAATTTGCCTTGCCTTCCGGAAGATGGATCTCTGCCGTGAGTTGGAAGTCACCGTAGGACTTTTCGGTGACGAGGAAGAACTTCTTGTCGGAAGCGAGATGGATTTCACCATTCTTCACTTCGATGTTTCCGTAGTCGTAGGGATTTTTCCAACCTTGAGTGTTGGTCCCATTGAAGAGGACTTCCCAGCCTGCTTTCTTGAGGTTCTCGTGGACCCGATTGGGGGCGACCGCCGCTTTTGGTTTTTCCGGCTTCGGGCCCGCCGACTTGGTGACCAACTTTTTGGGTTCCGGTTTTTTGACCATGGCTTTGGGTGCCGGTTTGGGTGCAGCTTTGGCGACGCTGGCGGTGACCGTTTTTTTCGTGGTCGGCTTCTGGGCTGCCGCTTTTCTTCGCTCCAGCAGACGCTTCATGCGCTCTTCAGCCGGATACAAACTGGCGGCATCGGTTGAAAGCGGCCAATCATCCGTGCGGAAAAGTGATGCCGGCAAGCCGGCTGAGTTGACGAGGTTAGCGCCTTCCGGGTTGGCGGCCCAGGCATAGCGAAGCGCAATCGGTTCCAGCACGTCAAGACTGGTGGCAAACAGACTGTGGCCACCTTCCTC
>JBCDHN010000353.1:0-4403 GCA_038749915.1 Verrucomicrobiota bacterium
ACCTCAATGTCCTCCGCATGAGAAGTCAAAAGCAGAACGCCAAACGAGGCGAAGATGGAGACAAACTTACGAAAGGTCATTTTTTAAGAAACTTGGACACAAAGCGATTGTTTAACCCTTCACTGATAAACTCAGTGGATCCTATCTCTACAAAAACAAAATCATGAAAAGAAAACTCCTGACTACGACCTTCTCAATTCTGGCCTTGTCACTTGGAGGCGCAATTGCCGAAGACGACGCGAAGAAGAAAGGTGATCGCACCCCACCATCAGCCGCAGACCGCGCCGCTAAATTTATGGAGAGTGCAGACAAGGACGGGGATGGAAAACTGACGATCGAGGAATTGACCGCTCATTTTGAATCCATGCCGGCCAAAAAAGGCAAGCAAGGTGGCGGGAAACCAGGTGGAGATAAGAAGGGGGACAAGAAAACCACCAGCTAACGATTTGGAGTTGAGCAACGTTGCTCAGCCCATCCAGAACCCGCAAGTGTGATCAGCTTGCGGGTTCTTTTTTTGCCTACTCCTCCATCTCAAGGATCTCAGAGATACGATCACGATACGCTTCGATGAGTTCTTCGCGTTCGCTTCTGAACTGGAGAGGATCCCGCATGGTTTCAAGAAGACGAACCGCTCTCATCAGATTTTCCAACGCAAGCGACCGGCTTGCCGGCAATTCCAAATTGTAGCATTTGGCGACCGACGCATAGCATCTCGCCAACAAAACGGTATGCCGGGAGTCCCGTGGCTCGCGCCGTTGCACATCCTGCCGCACCAGCAACTCCTGCCTGAGGTAGATCAAAGCTTCGACCAATTCTCCATCCTCAAGATGAAGCAGGCCCAGCGAATGATACGCATAGGCCACGGCAGCCTGAAGGGAGATGCTCGACTCGAATAGATCCATCACATCGCGCCCGGCCTCAATCGCGTCTTCGTAATTGTCGGTCGCATCCTTTCGTTCGCCTGCCGCCAAATGCGTATCCGCTCTGGAATTGAGAACGTTGACAATCATCAATCGATTCGACTCTGAGGGAGGCTTATCAGGCAATTTCCTCACGTTGGTCGCCAGTCGAAGTGCCTCGTCATAGGAGTCAATCGCTGGTTCATAGCGTTCCATCGCCTTCTGGAGCTCTGCTTTCCGGATAAAGATCTCCGCCGTATTGCTGAAATATCGGTCTGGAGACGGACCACTGGCGTTTTCCAGATCCCGCATCTCCAGAGCCAGATCATAATACTCCGCTGCCGTATCCAGATCCTCCTTCAATCGATAACAATCCCCTAACCCTACAAGAATCAATGCCGAGCGAAAGGTGATGGAGGGATCTCCCTGCCCGTTTTGAGACAACTGATCCAAAATGTTGAATGCCTTTTGGTAGGCCTCGATTGCATCATCGGGCAAGCCTCTGACTATGGCGGCATCGCCCCGGCCGCGAAGAATGTTCGCCAGCAGCTTCAAGGACTGTACCGTCCGCATATCTTTGGAAAGATTCTCCAGGTAGGTGTCGGCATTGTCCGCGATGTGCTCCAGCAACTCCAACTTCTCCATTGGTCCAAGATTTTGGCGCAAATCAAACATGATGAAGTTCACCAACTCCTCCGCATCTTGACGGGCGTCCTGCTCGGCCGCACTGGCCTCCCTCGCTTGGTGGGATTCATGAAACGCCAGGGCTGACGCAAGTATCGCCACACCGGTGATCGCCCCGAACAGGAGTGACCAGTTGCGAGATCTCACCGTCCTTCGCTCCTGCTCGGATCGGATAATCTCGTTGCGAACTTCCCGCATATCCAGAAATCGCTCCTTGGGATCCAAAGATAGACACTTGGTAATGACCATCTTTCTTCGATGATCAATTTTGGCGTCTTCCGGCCAGATGATATCCGGCTCTTCTTCAATCAGCTTGGTGATTCGGCTCGCCTCTGAGGATAGGGTATCGGTAACCGAAGCTTCCAAGGTCGTGGCCTCGATGATGGACGCTTCAAAGTCTTCGTCAGCCTGCCCTTCAATCAGTGCTTGAAGGCGCGGTAATTTTCCGGTGATAAGGCGATAGCAGAGAACGCCGAAGCTGTAGACGTCCCACCTGAATCCCTTCCCGTTTGCGATGTCTCCCGGGTCCGACAGTTGTTCGGGGCTGGAATACAAGGGGGTTCCCACAGCATCCACATGCTGGGGATTGATCCCGCGACTTTGTCCGAAGTCGCAAATTTTGATCCGCGGCGGATTTTCGTCCGTCAACATCACGTTGGTCGGCTTGACGTCGCAGTGGAGAATCTGATGCCGATGCAAATAGGCCAAGGCTGCCGCCATTTGATCAATCAATCGCGCGTTTTCCTTCGCGTCTCTTTTCCCGCAGACGTCCATAAGGGAGCGGGATCTCCAGGTCCCGTCCTCCTTTCCGTCCGCATGCAGGCTCATGGCATAGAAGGGGGTGCTGGTGAGCAGATCGAAATCGTGCAGGGTCACGATTCCAGGGTGCTCTGCCATGCTCGAGAGCTTTTCGAGTTCCCGAGCCATGGTCGGCAAATCGACGGCGTCCGGTTTGAAGACCTTTAGCGCACGCTCGCTGATACCCCGGTAGGTGGCTCGATAGACAGTTCCGAAGGTCCCTTCACCAAGAGGTGGCAAATGCACCTGATAGTCTTTGATGTGAAAATTCTGCTTCAACCTACTTGCCTAAAATTGCGGACGACATCCCTTTTCGCGCCCACTCGTTGATGACTCTCACTTCGTCAACCTCGATCTCTGTGACTTGGGGATTTTCCAAACTGCCCAGGTCCCGGCGATTGCTATGATCCCGCCGGTGTCGTTGCCATTTCCTTCTTCTCGGGTGCTGAAGCTTTAGGTGGTCCATTTTTAGCCGCTTGTGCGATCCCTTTGACGTAGCGCTGATCTTCCTCTGACAGTTTTTCGAGTGGAAAATCGACAGGGCTCTTGGATCCCGAACGAAGAAACCTCACTTTCCCTTCTCTGATGACCTCAACCGGCCCCGATTCACCGAGTTTGGGTGCGGAAAACGCCATCAAACGGCCAATCATCATCCTCCCGTCAGCCGCTTTCCACTGCCTCGAAGGACTGACGGCGGTGAAATAAACGGTTTTGATCTGCGGTTTTGGGGTTGGCGGTGCGACGATCACGGCACCACCATCATTACTGATGCTACCGCCCCCAAGGGCACGCCTTTGCGCTTCAATTGGATCCTCTGCGACGACATCGAGATTCGATGCCAGAATCACGAGCAGGACTGCAGCGAAACCAACGTGGGAGGCAAGGGAAAACATAGAGTCATACTATCCGTTCCACGCCCACCGTCCAGTATTGTTAGCGGATTGGAAGGTCCGCAGCCTCAATCAAGGAACTCGACCCGGATCTCCCGGAGTTCCAATCCCGACGCGGGACGTTCGGTGCGAACCACAAAATCGAACGCTCCAGCCTCTACGATTTCGCCTTCCGTCTTCTCCGTTCGCCATTCGGCACTGGAAGGAACGTCGACGCCCACGGGATTCCCGATCCCAAAGTGGTGGACCAACCTTGCGGACACGTCCGGCAACCGATACTCAACGCTCAAACGGACTTTTCCACTTCTTCGATACACAATGGGCCATGAAGCGGAGAACCCGGCTTCATCCCAGCCTTTAACCCGATCCAGAGGTTTAGGGCCTTCCCAGCTGGCAGGATAAACTGCCGAGCGCGGGTCGAGACGAATCGGTGTGGACTCCAAAACCGAGGGAATGACAGGATATCCAAATACCTGGCTTTTGTGAAACCAATGGGCAATATCGCTCTTCAGCCCAGCCAAAACAAACGGGTAGGCCCCGGCAACATTGTAGTGTTGCCGCGGGTCTGCCATGAGATCGTAGAGTTCCCAACGTTCATCCTCAGCACCGGGCTCTACCCTTCGCCAATCAGGATCGAGAACAGCAGCCCATCGGGTGGTTCGATACGATCTCGAAGCCCCGTCAAGATCTCTGCCCGGAACCAAGACTGAACCCAAATTGCGATTGGGCCATCGCGCGTCATCGCCAAACAACAAGAGAGGGGCAATGTTGAGCCCGTGAATCGCGCGATCGTTCGGTATCGGAGCGCCGGCGACTCCCAATAAAGTGGCAAACACATCGGTGTGATGACAAATCCGATGAACAATTGCCCCCTGCGGAATGACACCTTGCCAGGACCAGATTGCAGGAACTCGAAGTCCTCCTTCGTGTAAACTTCCCTGAGTTCCATAGAGGCCGGAGTTGAAGCGCCCTTCCACTGCCTCGGGCCCACAATCAGAAAGGACCAGGACGAGGGTATGTCGAGTCAATTCCAGCTCCTTTAGTTGATCGAAAATGTCTCCGCACCTGCGGTCCAACGCCTCGATTCCGGCATACAGGACCGACAAATCCTCGCTCAGCTCCTTGTCCCGAT
>JBCDHN010000354.1:0-4402 GCA_038749915.1 Verrucomicrobiota bacterium
GCCGCTGCTTCATTCTCCTCGCTTCGCTGACCTTGCTTGGCTCTTTCCTGGAGTGTCTGCAAGCGGACGCGGTGTTTGAAAACCGAGTGCTGCCTCTGTTGGAGGATGCTTGCATCGATTGTCATGAGCCGGGAATGTCCAAAGGAGGTGTCCCTTTCCTCGATGTCGGCCATGTTTCCGACATCCAACACATGCGGGCAATTTGGCGGAGCGTCGCCGCTCAGCTCCAGAATCAGACCATGCCACCGCCGAACAAGCCGCAATTGGATGAGGAGGATCGGCAGTTTGTAACCCAATGGATCAATAACCACCTGCGGAAAACGGCCCAGGAGATGACTCCCTTCGCTGGACAAATCATGGCGAGAAGACTGAATCGGCTGGAGTTCGACCTTACCATTCAGGATCTCTTTGGTGTCGATCTCAAGTTCTCGGAACGGTTCCCCACTGAGAGTGGGACGGGCGAAGGATTTGACAACAATGGTGAGTCTCTCTTTTTGCCGCCGATGCTGCTCGAGCGGTATCTGGAAGCTGCCCAGGAGACTGTGGATGCGGCAGTTCTCTCACCAAGACTTTCGAAGATCGTTCTGAAAAAGGAGTTTTCGCTCAAGCAAGGAAAGCATGTCGCTTTGGTTCCAATTTACGTGGATTCCGGCTATCGCCTGGTGCTCAAAGGGAACCCCACCGGCTCAAAAATCGTCTCCGTAATGGTAGACGGCCTCATGGCGCACGAGTTCAACCTCGCCTCCGATCGAAACTCCATCATTCGCGAGGAGTTCGATCTGAAACTCTCACGTGGAGTCCACGCATTAACACTTGAAGGGTTGGAACCGGAAAGCTTGGCGATCCGCCAGTTTGCTCCTCAGCCACCGTCGCAAACGGAGATTGCGAATCACGTCAGGCTTCTCGGCGTGAAGCCCGGCCAAAGACCTGCCAAACCCAAAGAGCTGGCCCGCCGCCAACTGGACTCACTCCTGCCACTTGCCTTCAGGCGTCCTGTCAGCCCTGCTGAGGTTCAGCGATTCATGCCCTTGGTTGATCGGGCGCTCGAACGCGGAGATCCCTATGAAGAAGCCATGAAACTGGCAATGAGAGGAGTTTTGGTCTCTCCCGACTTCCTCTTTCGCATTGAGCAGAAGCCCTCCTCTCCGGACATTGAAATGCTGAACCCTTACGAATTGGCGAGTCGACTAAGCTATTTTCTTTGGTCGCGCATGCCTGATGAACGACTCCGAAACCTGGCGCGAGACGGTAGTTTGAGCAAAGAAAACGTGCTGAGGGCTGAGGTTCGCCGCATGCTTTCCGATGACCGGTCAATCAACTTTTTCAGATCATTTGTGGGGCAATGGCTCGGCACCAAAGATGTAGGAGGCAGGGTTGCGCCAACGGCCAATGATGTTCAGGAATTTTACACCCCTCAAATCGCGTCTGACATGCGGCAGGAAGCAGTGGAAAATGTTGCCTACCTCGCCCGCAAAAACCGTTGCCTCCTTGAGTTGGTGGATTCGAACTACATCATTACAACCGGTCGCCTTGCCGAGTTCTACGAGCTGCCCAACGCGAGGAAGCTTCAGAAATCCACGTTTCAAAAAGTGATGAATCCTGGGCAACAACGGGGTGGACTTCTCGGGATGGGTGCGGTGTTGGCCCTCACATCGCACCACAAAAAAACCAGTCCCGTGTTAAGGGGTGTCTGGGTGTTTGATACCGTGATCGGTTCACCTGTGCCACCTCCCCCCGCGGATGTTCCGCCCCTTCCACAAGTTGAAGTCGATCCTGAGACGGGAAAGAAACGGAAGCTCACCGATCGCGAAAAGCTCCAAAAACACCGGGAACACAGCTCGTGCATGGCTTGTCACCGAATCATCGATCCGATTGGTTTCGGGCTTCAGAATTTCGACTGGGTCGGTCGATGGCGAACCCAGGAACTCAAGGTGCCGATCGACACAACTGGAAAGCTCCCCTCCGGCCAGTCATTCACCGGGCCCACCGAGCTCAAAAAGGTGCTGATAAATGCGCACGAGCCGGAGATCGTCCGAAATGTAAGCCGAAAGTTACTTGGCTATGCGATCGGCCGAAGCCTGGAGGACCGCGACGATGGCACGATTGAAAAACTAGCCCTTGCCCTTGAGGAGAGCCATTTTGGGATGGGGACACTGATCGAAGAGATTGTTCTCAGTGTCCCGTTTCGCAACCAGCAGCTCCTCACTCCAGAATCAAACCCGTAGATCTCACCGCGAACATGAAAAAACACATTTCCCGCCGCAACCTCCTCAGGGGTCTTGGAGCATCTCTGGCTCTCCCATGGATGGAATCGTTTGGAGCCTCCGGCCCGGTCAAAGGATTGAAGCTGTCCGAGCCGCCCTTGCGATCCGCATTCCTGTTTTTTCCCAATGGCGTCGTGCCGGAACATTGGACTCCCGGAGATATCGAAAACGAACCTGAGAATTGGCAATCCACACCGATGCTGGAACCGCTCAATCAACTGAAGCAGGAATTTCTGCTGGTGGAGAATCTGTGGCATCGCGAGACAGCGGGACGAAATGGGCATTGGCCCAAGGTTCCCGCCTGGCTTTCCGGTGGTTTCGTTGAGCGAGGCTCCGGCGCCGATCTGGACACCGGGGGAACCTCGTTGGACCAGCTGTTGGCCAGAGAGATCGGACATCGCACCGTGCTTCCCAGTATTGAGCTGGGCGTCGATGCATCCAGTTCGGGAATCGACAACGTGGGTGGCGGTTTCCCCAGAATTTTGGGCTCGCACATCGCCTGGAGAGATCCTCATACGCCAGTCCAGAAAGAAATTTCTCCGCAACAGGCATTTGATCGTCTCTTCCGAACCAAAAACACGTTTCCGAAGGTTCCTGGAATCAGCCCCGATTCTCAAGTGGTTCGCAATTCCCTGCAACATGATGATTCAAGCATCCTGGACCTGGTCCTGGACGATGCCAAATCGTTGCAAAAGCGCATCAGCAAGCATGACCAGACCAAACTCGACGAGTATCTGGAGAGTGTCCGTTCCGTCGAGCAGCGCATCGAGAGAGCCATGAAGCCTCAGCCGCGTTGGGTAAACTCCAAACCGATCAAGATGGTTCGTCCCGATGCGGACACTCCAGGTGATCATGAGGAGCATGTCAGGCTCATGCTCGAGATCATGGTCCTGGCCTTTTGGACAGACACCACACGAATCGCCACTTTCATGTTCGGCAACGCACAGACTGGCCGCGAATTCAACTTCATTCCGGGCGTCCGCAAGAAGAGTTATCACGGCCTGTCTCATCACCGCAATGAGCCTGACTTGAAGCAGGAATACGAACAGATCGGGACCTGGCATGTAAGCCAATTTGCCTACCTGCTTGAACGGATGCGGTCGCTTGACGAAGGCGGGTCATCCCTGCTCGACAACAGCCAGCTGCTTTTCGGATCGTCGCTGAAGGACGGCAACCGTCACGATCCTCATGATTTGCCACTCATTGTTGCCGGCGGAGCCAAGGGCAACCTTCGACCCGGCAGAAGAGTAAGGGCGCAGGAGGACACTCCGATGTGCAACTTGCTGGTTAGCCTGGCCCGCAATGCCGGCGCCGACCTCAAGAAGTTTGGAGACAGCACCGGAGCACTTGCCGGGCTTGGTTAGCCTCTTGCACGGATTTACTCTTCCTCGTCTTCATCAGGTCGAAGACGCTCTTCCGCAGCGTCCTCGTCCGGTTCAAAAAGACCAGCGATGTTTCCCTCCGTATCTTTGAAGTAGGCCACCCACCCCTCTCCGGGAACCACCCGCTTCGGCGATGCAACTTTTCCACCATGTAATTCCACAAGATCCAAGGTATCGGCTACCGACTCCACCTCGATGGTCGAAACAAAAGAGATCACATTTTTCCCAAATGGTTTTCCCTGACGTTTTACCATCCCTCCATCAATCCCATAGTCATCTTCATCCCCCGTCTGGATTTCCCAGTAATCATAGTCATCCCATTTTTCGAACTGCCAATTGTAAACCGCTTCATAGAAGGCGATCGCCCGCTCTGGATCTTCAGCGTGAATTTCGAAGTGAGTAACACGATTCATGGTTGTCTTTCAGGAAATAGGAGCTTCACACCTAAACTTTTCTGCAGGTGCCAGGTCAAGAAAAGAGACTCCACTTTCATTACGCAAAGAAAATGACGAAGCTGGCTCACTTTGGCAAGCATTCCGCTCTCATCTTTCAATCCTTTGAATCACCCATGGAAGGTTTTGGTTCTCGCAAAAGTAAAATACAAGCCGTAAATTGACCTGTGGGGAATGTTGAAAATAAAGACGTCGTAATCATCGGCGGCGGGATCGTTGGATTGGCAACCGCCTACCAATTGCTGAAAACCCTCCCCGGGCATTCGCTCACGATCCTTGAGAAAGAGCCCAAACTGGCGATGCA
>JBCDHN010000355.1:0-4390 GCA_038749915.1 Verrucomicrobiota bacterium
ATTTCGATTCCGGAAAGCACGGCGGGCTCTTCCTTGGCGAAAATTCTTCCCCGACCCCGGGCCTCTTCCGGAACGAAGAATCGCGAGGTCAGATCGCCATATTCCGACAAATCTTCTTTTAATGCATTATTGATAATCAACTTTGATAAAGGATTTTCTGGCATGACTGTGGATGTGGAATTACATTAGGGCCTCGACCAGCCACTGCAACGGGCAGAACAGCCCAAAGCCCGTCAAAAACCAATGATACCAGGGACGGAAGACGATTACCTAGACAACTACCCCGGCTACATGCCACCGACCCGGAATTCCGTCGTTTGGAAACGCCGATTTCTCCAGATGGGGATCGTTTTCACGTTGGTCGCCAGCATCGTTTCCCTTGCAACCTATGTCTATTATCGCGAGTTGGCCGAGGCCGAAGACATCACCCGCGTTGGCGAAATGCCGGAGCGTTCGCTCGTGTTTGACCGCAAGGGTGCGGAAATGGGCCGGATGCACGGCGTCAATCGCGTCGTGGTTCCGCTGAAGGCAGTTTCTCCCTATTTTCTCAATGCGCTTCTTGCTCGGGAAGACTCGCGGTTTTACCGTCATGGCGGGATCGACTTCCAAGGCATTGCCCGTGCCGTGGTTCGCAACGTCAAGGACCTGAGATTCACACAAGGCGCCAGCACCCTGACGATGCAGCTCGCCCGGGTCAGTTTCGACATCCGGGAAAAAACGCTCAATCGAAAGGTGCTGGAGACGATGTTGGCTCAACGCATCGAAGCGAATTACTCGAAGGGCGATATCCTCTCGTTTTACGTCAATCGCGTCTATTTCGGAACCGGGCTGTTCGGTGTCGAAAGAGCTTCTCAAGCCTACTTTGGCAAGCATGCGAGCGAACTGAGACTCGGCGAAGCGGCGATGCTGGCGGGAATCATCCGGGCACCCAACCGCTTTTCGCCCTTTCGCCACTTCGAAGATGCGATTCGTGAACGCGACATGGTGTTGAATCGGATGCTGAAGATGGGCTACATCACCGCCGAGGAAGTCGCCAAAGCAAAGAGTCAGCAGATCGTCATTGCGAATCCGAGCAAGAGTCGCGTTTTTCAGAACTCGTATGCGCTCGACCTGGTTCGACGCGATCTGGACCTGATTCTCGAAAAGAGTGAACTCGAAGATGGCGGATTACTGATCTACACCACGCTCGACTTCGGATTGCAGCAGTTCGCCGAAAGCGCGCTTGAGCGAAACCTTTCCTCACTGGAGAAGAATCCAAACTTTACCCACCAGAAGCGGGTCGAGTTTCAACGGGCCCGGGAAGCGGGAGAATCGGTGAAGCCGGAATATCTTCAGGGAGCTGTCGTCATGCTCGACAACGCCAACGGGGGCATTCGCGCGATTGTCGGAGGGAGGCAGTTCGATGAAAGCCAGTACAACCGGGCTACAATGGGTCGTCGCCAAATCGGATCGCTGTTCAAGCCGCTGGTGTATGCGGCGGCTTACGAGGAAGGGCTTTTGCCCGGAACTCTGGTCGATGACGGTCCACTATCCGAAACCGAAATCCCATGGAACGGAGATGAGTACTGGAGCCCCAACAATTCAGACGGCTTGTTCACCGGGCTGCAACCAGCCGAGCTCGGCCTTTTCAAGTCTCGGAATACGATGACGGTCCGAGTCGGAGAAATTGCCGGCTTCGAAAATGTCGCCAAGCTCGCTACCCGGGCAGGGATGGATCTTCCGGAAGAACGCTCAGCGCAACTCTACATCGGAAACCTGGGAGCGGACTTGCGAACCGTAACCAGTGCATTTTCAGCCTTTCCAGAGGATGGTGAACGCTCCCGCCCGTTCATCATCGAGGCGATTCAGGATCAACGAGGGAACGTGATCTACAAAAACAAAGAGTCGCGAACCCGCATCATGACAAAAGGCGCGGCCTACCTCGCCCGAAAATCACTGGAAAAAGGGGTCGCTCCCGGTGGAACGGGAGTTCGGGCTCGGGCCATGGGACTCCGCGGTCCGGCTGGAGGCAAAACCGGAACCACGGACGGATATCGCGACGCTTGGTTCGTCGGCTTCAGCGACAAATTGACCGGCGGTGTCTGGGTTGGGCTCGACAAGCCGGGCACCATCATTGATCGCGGCTACGGAAGCACCTTGGCCCTGCCAATCTGGACCGAAATCATGAATCACGCCTCCTCCAACGGCTATCCGCTTGAATCGTTTCAATCCGACGTCTCCCTCGTCAATGTCGAGGTCTGTCGCGTCAGTGGCGGGCTCGCAAACTGGGCCTGCGGACAGGGCGGACATTCTTACCAAACCGCGGTTCCCTACGAATTGGTTCCCAATCATTCCTGCGAGATTCACGGAACGTTCCGACTCGCAGGACGCGCGAATCCGATGCCTCAACCTGAACCGGTCGACCGGAAATCCATTCTCGGCCGGCTTCGAGGCTGGTTTCAGTAATCAACCGCGCTGCAAGGGCGGAAGAATGCGTCCCGTTTTCGTTCGATACTCGCGGTAGGAATCGCCAAATCGTTCTTCGAGCATCAGTTCCTCCCGATTGATCCTGCGTAGGAGCAAGAGGCTAATCCCGATGCAGAAGGCGATGATGGCCAAATTCGCGCTGAGGACGGCGACTCCCACAAAGAAACCCAGCAGAGCCGTATACATTGGATGCCGGACATAAGCGTAGGGACCTTCCGTGATCAGTTGGTGATCTTCTCTCAATGACAAGTTCGCGCTGAAGAAGTGGCCGAGTGCCCGGTGAACCCAATGCAACCCAGCCAGGCTCGAGACGGCCATTCCAAGTCCAACCCATTGGATCAGGTCGGGAACCGGGATCTCAAAGTGGCGCATCCAGCCACAGATTTCGGAAGTGTGGTGAAAGCCGAAACTGATGACCATCGCCACGAGGCAGATCGAAAATGCCGGCCATAAAAAACGAACCCAGCCAGGCTCCAGATTCCCGGCAAATTCTCCCTTCTCACGACCACTGATCCAGACCTTGAGATGATGTCCCAGACGCAGGAGAACAAAGGCACAAAAGACGGCGAGAACCGCGAATGGAAGAGGAGCAATCAACGTGCTGAACAGGGATCGCTTCGCATCAATCCGTCAAGCTGCGTTCCTCAGATAAACTCAGGGTTTGCCGGTTCTGGGCCGCTGTTGCAGGCCGTAGCATTTTCGATTCTCCCGTTTCCAAGTGTTGCGTTTTGTGGCCAAATTTGAGGATTTTTCCCCGTAAAAACCTGCTTTTGGAGGGAAAACACCCTGTTGAGAGGATTATACAACGTTCCTCCAAACCGACAGGATCCAGGAATCAGCAATGAGTGTTGCAATTCGTTGCCGTTCTCCAATCCTACCTTTTAGAACGACTGACTGGCAATCATGAGCAGGCCGAATACCCCAAAGATCACCATCGCTCGAACCAGGGTCATTCGCTTCTGAATCACCTGGGTATGAAGCATCGTATCCCATGAAGCAACGCCTCGGTTCTGAACCCGGAGAAAAGCCAGGAAGTTGGCGACAAACTGGAAGACGGGAAGACCTGCGGCCATGCCCAGCATCCAGACCAAGACCGAGCGATAAAGACAGGTTGCTGGCTTCGGCTTTTCGCCGTCAGAGCCATAGACCCGAAGGTTGAAAAGGTATTTACCGAGGGTCGCTCCAAAACTCGCCAGAAAGACCCACTCGATCAGATGCCAGGCGAAGATCGACGCCAAACCTATCTTCTGAAGTTCGCGGAAATACGCGGATTCCTCCTCGGTTTGGTCACCTTTCAAAATCCGGATCAAATGATCCATGTCCGAGATCGCGACCGGATCCGGCGCAAAGAAATACAGAACGATGGTCTGAAAAAGCATCAGATCGAACATCCGGGCGCCAAATCGCGACATGGCATGGGTCGCGAGACTCCCTGGCGGGACCGAAGGCTCCGGCGGAAGCGTCGGCACGTCGGTTTCTGCCGCCAGCTTCGCATCCAGTTTTTCGCGTTCCACCTCCTGAATCAGTGCGAGCACCGGCTCAATTTCGCGAAGCGGCTTCCAGTCTTCCTCTCCTTTCACCCATCCAATGGTGTCGCCGGAAACCTCCTCGTTTCTCAGCATTTCACGAATGCGGTAGCGGGTCAAGGGACCCCGTCTGTCCCCGTCTTGGACGATAAAGATTTCCATGGTAATGAGGTGGCGATCAGAGGCTGTCAATCGTAACACCCCATGATACGTCTACGTTCCCACGATGATTTCCTGTCGGCAAGTAACACGCACGTTTGTTTCTGGGGACCGCTCCATCCCAGCGGTTCAAGAAGTTGATTTGGAAGTCGATTCCGGCGAATTCCTCGCCATTACCGGAGCAAGCGGCAGCGGCAAAAGCACATTGCTCCACCTGATGGGCAGTCTGGACACGCCGG
>JBCDHN010000356.1:0-4389 GCA_038749915.1 Verrucomicrobiota bacterium
AACAGGCTCCAGCGCCTGAATCGGTTCAGGTAGCTTGGCGCCAGCAAGAGAGCCGGAATTCACCATTCCGTGGGGAATCGCTGTCGCAGGTTCGAAACCCTGGTTTTGCAGGAAGAAGATCACGCGTTTTGGCCCGCCGGATGCACTGGCGGCAGCATGGCTCACTCCAGGAAAAACAGAGGATCCAACGGCGGCACCGACACCTGTGGCGAGGGTCTGAAGAGTCTTTCTGCGGCTAATCATTTGGGATAAAGAGTTTCGCTCGGCGTATTCACGCTCCCAAACCGCGCTTTTTTTCGGGAAGGTTTCTTTTTTTTCGCAGAGCTGGGAGCTACTTGAGATACACCTCCAGAGCCGGCCCCCTCGCCTCGGGATGTTGTTCACTGGCAAACGCGTGAACCAGACTAAAATTCTGCTGGCCCGGTGTCTCCCGCACGATGATAAAACTGCACTCGCCCGTGGTATCATTTCGGACAAATTCAGTCAGTTTTTCGCTGCTGAAGGTGATGCTTCCGCGTTGTTGTCCCCGCGAGAGTTGGAAGGTGCCGAGCGCCATGGTTTCGTTCGAGTCCAATTGATACCCCTGACTCGCGAGGTAGCCGGGAGCCTCTTCCCACTGCAATTCGCTTAACGACCAGTCTTCCCGCGATTCGTCAATCACTCCATAGACAGTAAAACGAACCGATTCCGGCATGTAGGCCGCAAAACCGAGCCCACTGGGGACCAGATTGAGACGTAAATTAATGCGGTCAATGGACGAAGGATCCACCTCACGCAGACCGATGGAAAACAAGGCTCTCCGATCTGCCATCCTGGACTTCCCCTGATATGACTTTTTCACCATGAGCATTCGGTCATCCAACAGCTCCCCCCGGAGATTGCTTCTCACGACCGAAGTCTCCTTCCCTCCCGTTCCGAGGCGAATGAATGGAACCATCGGGCGCTGCACAAACGTCGACGGCAGTAAATCAAGTTTCCGGATTCCGGCGGCCTCGAGAACGGACGCCTCTTGATCCAACAGGTGTTTCACCTTGCCCGATCCTTCATGATGGAGCGAAATCTCCCCCTCCAACACTTCGCATTCTGCTTTCCCTCTCAGCTCGTCAACCGAGACGCTGAATCGAGTGCCGTGATCCGTTATAAAACCATGCGGAGTGCTCATGATGAAGCCATGGGCCGAGGGAGGCGCTTCCACCAATGCCTTTCCCGAAGAGAGTCGGGTTCGCATGGCGGACTCAATCTCAAATTCGGCCGGCGCTTCCAGAGCGACCAAGGCGCCGGAGGCAAACCGAATGGTCGCCATCCCAGCTTTGAGACGCAACACCCCGGGAGCCAGTTGCGACCCCTTGACCAAATTGAGAGTGCCTTCCCACGCCGCCCCGCTCATACTGTCAATTTCAGCCACGGACCGTGGTCCATTCGGCTGCCACAACGCCACTGATAGCATCCCCAGCAGAACCACGCTTGCTGCGAGGGCCAATAGTTGCTTTGCCTGGAGTCGCCACCTTGACCGAGTGGCAGGTTCTGGGTCGAACGGACGCATCTCTGGCTGGTGATGCTGAAAGGTGTCGAACAAGTGCGCTTCCATTCTCATCCGGGAACGATAGCGCTTGCGGAGTTGAGCATCGCCTTGCAGCAGTCGCTCCATTTCCGCGATCTCTTCTTTTGTCGCTGCGCCGGCGCGAAGGCGCTCTATCAGCGTGTCGAGTTTGGCTTCAAATTCGTTCATCTCTATATTTCCCGTTCAATTGGCATATCCGGAGGCTCGCAATCCGCCTTCGATACAGGCGCGCAAAGCATCGCGGGTGCGCTCCAAGGCTTTGTAAATTCCCGAGGCAGGCCGCCCCAACTCCTCGCTTAAGTGCGAGACCGTCGTTTCGCGCGATGCATAATACCGCGAAATCAGATCGCGCTGGCTACCGTCCAGCTTTTGCAGGCAGGTTGCCAGTGTCTCCAACTCCGCCGCTGCGAAGTCGCTTTCCTCCTCGCCTTCATTGGCAATCAACTCCACGAGCTGGTCCGAGAAAACGAGGGGGCTGCGCTTTTGTTTCCGGCGACGATTCAAGGCTGTGAATCGAAGATAAGAGTAGGCCCAGCTTCGGTAGGCCTGCTCACTTTCCAAAGTTTCAATTTTGCGCCACATCGAAATGCAGGCTTCTTGCAGAAGGTCATCAGCTTCCGCAGGCTGGGGAATCAGCGTCAGGGCAAAGGCCCGCAATTCAGCCTCGTAGCGAACGAAAAGTCCAATAAACTGCTCTTCATTAACCATGGTGTTCCCTGAGTAATGTCGCGCCATCCGGAGATTTGACAGGTTTTCGGAAAATTTCCGATAATTTGTCGAATCCGCTGCCACCGGAACATTTAAAGCTGAACACGGAATCGTTTTTTGATGAACAGCCGCCTGAAAATCCCTCTTTTCATCCTGACTTCGCTTGCCTGGACAACCGGTTTTGCCGTCCAGGCCGCTGAAGTCCAGGGGGTGGAATTTTTCGAAAGCAAGATCCGCCCTTTGCTGGTGGAACACTGTTACCAGTGCCACTCCCAGGAGGCGAACAAGGGGAAGGCCAATCTCTACCTGGATTCACGAGCTGCATGGCAGATTGGTGGCGACTCCGGTCCCGCCATCGTTCCCGGCAAGCCGCATGAATCCCTTCTGTTTCAATCCGTGACCCACACCGGCCACGTGAAAATGCCGCCGAAAACCCGGCTGAGCGATGCCGAAGTCGAAGCCTTGCGGACTTGGATCGTGATGGGGGCGCCGGACCCGCGAGAGGGTGATGTCGAGGTCGCAAAGTCGGAAATTGATTTGGAGGAAGGACGCGAATTCTGGTCGTTCAAGCCCCCCGTTGCCACTCCCACCCCGATTGTCAAAAATACCGCGTGGTCAGAAAGTGCGATTGATCGCCATATTCTCGCACGCCTGGAATCTGAGGGCATCGAACCGGCCACGGAAGCTTCGCCCCGCACCCTGCTTCGGAGGGTTTACTACGACCTCATCGGCTTACCCCCGACGCCGGATGAGATGAATGCATTTCTGGAGGACGCCTCCCCGGAGGCTTTTGAGAAGGTAGTCGATCATTTGCTGTCTCGTCCCGAATTCGGCGAGCGGTGGGGACGCCATTGGTTGGACGTGGCCCGCTTCGCCGAATCAACAGGAGGTGGACGAAGCATGGTTTTGACCAATGCCTGGCGCTTCCGCGACTACGTGATCGAGTCCTTCAATCACGACAAGCCCTACAACCAGTTCATCCGAGAACAAATCGCGGGTGATATCTTACCCTTTGGGTCTGTCGATCAGAGAAATGCTCAGCTTGTCGGGAGCGGATACCTCGTCTTGGGAGCCATCAACTACGAACTCCAGGACAAGGAATTGCTTCGGATGGAGATCGTGGATGAACAGATCGATACCTTTGGACGAACGTTTCTGGGAATGACGCTGGGCTGTGCCCGTTGCCATGACCACAAGTTCGATCCCATTCCGACAACCGATTACTATGCACTGGCCGGAATTTTTCAGAGCACCAACTCCATGGGAGAAGGAGCAGCCGCAGCAGGGGTGGCAGCCATCTCCACCGCTGTGTTGGAAAGCCCTGAATCTGGAAAGCTCCAGGAGCGCAAGAAGTCACTGGCTGCAGTGCGGCGGGAAATAGACGCTTTCAAAAAGCAAAAGGGAACCAAAAACCTCAAGGGCCCAATCAGTCCTCACACTCTTCCTGGACTGGTCGTCGACAACAAATCGGCCCAGCTCACCGGGGACTGGAAAAAATCGACAAGTGCAGCAGCGTGGGTCGGCGAACACTACATTCATGACTTGGGCGAAAACAAAGGGCGCTCCCAAGCCGTTTTTGCCGCCGATCTGGCGAGGTCCGGCCAATTCGAAGTGCTTGTCTCTTACTCTCCCAGCGGGAATCGATCCAAGACGACTCCCGTCACGGTGAGCCACGCAGAGGGGGAAACCACGGTCAAAATCGATCAGACCCTCGAGCCCGACTTTGATGGATGCTTTGTCAGTGTGGGAACCTTCCGGTTTTCTCACGAGGTTCCCGCGCGCGTCACCATATCCAACAAAGGCACTCAGGGGGTGGTCATAGCGGACGCGGTTAGCTTTGCCGCCCCGCAATCCGAGGAGCTCCGCAAGACCGGTGAAAACCAAAAGCACCTGAGGGCCAAACTGGCTTCCCTGACCAAAGAGCAGGCAACCCTGGAGGCCGAAATCAAGAGGCTGCAGCCTATCACCATGGCTCCTTCCGAATCAAAATCCCCAGCCGATGGCCATGTCCACATTCGTGGTCAGATTCGCAACAAGGGAGCAGAGGTACCACGCGGATTCCTCACCGTGGCGATGAATCCCGACGATACCACGCCCGAGATCGCAGACGAAAGTTCCGG
>JBCDHN010000357.1:0-4364 GCA_038749915.1 Verrucomicrobiota bacterium
CCCTCCGCCTTCCTCTTTGGGTCAGTCCGGTCTCTCCATATTGAACTGATCCCGCGTTCGGCAATAAGCGGCCGGCGCCTGCATTCTACCGATCGGTTGATAAGCCTCCGGATTGACCAACAGCGTGTCAGGATTCAGCACTCCATCGCGGACGACCAAGCGATGCACCACGCCGATGACCAGACGGTTACGTCCCACTTCGAGCGTCGCCCACTCCTTGCATTCCATCGCCACGGGCGACTCCGCAATCCGCGGTGGAGCAATCAATTCGCTTGGCAACGTCGTTAGCCCGGCATGGGCAATTTCGCTCTCCCCAAACTCCAGTTCCGCGGCAGTCACGTTCATCGCTTCCGCGGTTGCCTCATCCACAAGGTTGACGACAAACTCACCGGTCCGCCGAATGTTCCGCGCCGTATCCTTGGGAATCTCCGCCGTTTTGTTCCCTGGCGCGAACGCCAGAATCGGCGGCTGGCTTCCAAACACATTGAAAAAACTGAATGGCGCGGCATTGACCCGCCCTTCCGAATCCTGGGTCGTGACCCAGGCAATTGGTCGCGGCGTGACGAGACCGGCGAGAAGTTTGTAGGCACTTTTTTGATGTTCTCCGAGAAGGTCAAATTCCATAACCAGTGCATCGCCCCGGATGGAAGGTTTTCAATCGAGAGATGCATTCTTGTCGCGTTTTCACGCCTCCTGTGCTGAAGGTAGGAGATGCGCCCCTATTCCTTCTTCTTCCCCCTTTTCATTTCGTCCTGGCTCTGCTTCTCTTCCGCGGCCATCGCTGAATCCGAGCCTGTTCGCGTTCTCTTCGTTGGCAACAGCTACACCGGTCAGATCAAAAACACGGTTCAAAGACTGGTGTCCGCATCGCCGAACTCTGATGCCAAACTCGAATTCATCAATCCAGGTGGGCGGAACCTGCAGCAACATCTCGACAATCCCGACACCGTCGCCCGAATTCAGGAGGGCGGATGGGATTTTGTCGTTCTCCAAGACCAGAGCCAAACGCCGGCGGTCTTTCCCGACCAATTTGCTTCAGCGGCCAAGGCACTGGACAAGATCATTGACGATGCCGACGCCCAAACCGTGTTTTATCTGACTTGGGGAAGACGCGACGGTGACAAGAGGAACCTGAAACTGTTCCCGACCTACCAAAAGATGCAGGACGCATTGAGTGATGCCTATTCCAAGAGCGCAAGAAGAGCTGACGCGAAACTGGCTCCCGTCGGAGAAGTATGGCGAGCCGTACGGGAGGCTGACGAAGAGCTTGGCCGAGCGCTCTACAAGAACGACGGCAGCCACCCGTCAGCCAAGGGAGCCTACCTCGCCGCCTGTGTCTTTTACGCGACGCTCTTTGATGCGGACCCAGCCGATGTCCCCTATGTCGGAGACCTTTCGAAAACGGAAGCTGAGCTCATTCGTAAGCTCACTTTGAAAGTGGTTGCTCTCCCCTGAATACTCAAATGCCCCGGATGCAAGCTGCATCCGGGGCGATGTGAATACCGGTCCTGATTGACTTGGAGAATCCTTAACGTCCGAATCTTGCTCTGTCCGGAACCTGCATGAGATAGCTGTCCTGGATGCGATCTTCGCGCTGTTCAAGAATCCGGAGAACGTCTCGGTAGGCATTTCGCGAGCTCCAGGCTTCGGCGGCGAACTGATAGATCGGTTGATCATCGACGATGGCGGACTCAAACTTCCGGCGTTGATCGTTGCTGAGGAAAGCCGGGTATTTGGAAAGGAATTCGTAGCCTCGGCGGGTGTAGTAGCGCCAGCAATCCTCATAGTTGCCGTCGCCGTAGAGAGGGGCCGCTTGTTCGAGGGTTTCCTGGACGAACTCGATTGCATCAACGGTGGAGATGTCGCCTTCGGGAAGCTCCATGGGATCCGCGATAACGTCGCCGATGGCATTGATGAGTCCATTGAAGGCCTCCGTATCTGTCTCCTGAATCGCGACCCCGCTGATGCGACGATCTTCGCCGTCGCGAATGAGGTAAATCGGAGCCCCGTGAATGGTGCGCAGTTTGTCGTAGGGTATACTGTTCTCGCTGACGTGTTTCCCGGTAATCACGTGACGGGCGAGTATCCCAAACAGAGCCTCCCGATTGAGGCCGGTGGGGTCGTTGACAAGCTCGGCGTAAGGCGAGTTCTGCCATGCCTCGTTGACGGGGGCAAAGATGGTGAACTGAGAGGAGGAAGCAACCGGCAGATCGAGCCCTGTCGCTTCGAGAAGGGATACCAAAGTGCTGAAACGGTTGTCTGCCCGAAGCAAGTCGAGCAGGCTATCTTCGACCGGAGGAATCACAGAATCGATCACGTGAACAATGCCATTGGCGCAAGGGAGATCCGCTTCCTCGACGGCGGCGCCATCGACGGCCGGCCCATCAGCGGTAACCTTGAAGTTGATCTGCTGACCAAAGGCGGACCTCGGGATCACATCGGAAACTCCCAGACTGCGGAACCCCGGAACCTTGCCTGCAGCGAAAACGCCTTCGACGATGTGATGCTTGATAATGTCTTCCAGGCGCTCGTCGTTCTCAGGTTTGAAGAGGGACTCAAGGAACTCGGGAGGGAGTTTCCCAAACGCTTCGTCGGTAGGAGCAAAAGTAGTGTAAAGGCCATGCATGTTCTGGAAAAGCTTGCCCTGACGGCTCGCAGTGATGGCCTTGGTAAAGATGGTGAAGCGTCCATCTTTCTGGAGCCGCTGGAACAAGTCATCGGTGGCGGGCGTGAGAGCGGTGTCGATCAGGTAGATCACACCGTTGGAACAGGAAATGGCTTCTCCGGTGAAGTTTGCACCGCCAATCGTTCCCGCCGAAAAATCGATGGAGAGAAACTGGCCGGTCAACATGCGAAGCAAGGCATATTTTTCCAACGCAAAGGCGGGCTCGGATCGGCCAAACACGTGGAAACGGAGAACTTCTTCGAGGCGATCATCGTTCCGCGGATCCAACAGCGTGGTAATGGCGTCTTCCGGCAGCTTCTCGAACGCAGCGTTGACGGGAGCAAAGACCGTGAAGCGACTTCTCGTATTCTCGGAAAGATCGGAAATGATCTCACTTTTCTCGAGAAGCTCGAGCAACTTGGACAGTTCCCGCTGCTCCCTGATCGTGCGACCAATCGTTTTGGCTTCCGCAGGGTCCGCCGCGTGAGCCATGGGAACGGCGAGGACGAATATTGCCGTTGTTGCGAGGATTAGCTGATGGAGTTTGGTGTAGGTGGCGAATGACTTCATTGTGCGCTGGTGTTCGCACGAGGTGGGAGACTGGATTTGAGAAATTAGAGATTTCTGTCCACTCACTTTGTCTGGGCCAAAGCGCGAGCGAGTCAAGCCAGTCGCTTTCGGACCAACATCTTCCTAGCCTCAATCCACGATTTCTTTAGATCCCAAGCTTGGCTTTGAGGTCGGCGCTGGTGAGATGCTTCGCGACATCAAAAGGATCGCAACGTTTGCCGTCTTCGCTGAAATCGATCGGCCCTAACTCTGTCGCCAATTCAAGCGCCGACTGATTCAAGGTCTTGTTGCGCTTGCCGATTCCCATCAACGCCGTGCCCATCGACATTCGCACTGGAACTCCTTCGGCCTCGAATCCGTTGCGAATCCGGTCGACACAATCGAGAAAAAACGCGTCCGTCAGCTCTTTCTTGCGTTGGTTCTTGGAAAGCTCGTAGACAAGGCCGTATCCGCACTGCCTGCGAAGAGGATCAGCGTTCTTGATCCAATCGGAGGCGAGTTCAAAGACAAATGGCGCCTTGGCCAGAGTGGCATCACAGGAACTAAAAACGTGGGCGAGAGAACCAACTCCGACACCTTCGACCTGCTTCTCGATCTGCTCCCGAGTCAGCGCTTTCGGCTCGTCGATCAGCAAGCCAAGCAACCTTGCGTCGTGATTCTCACTTTCCCACAATCTGAGAGCAAGCGAGTGATCACGTCCGATCTGTTTGGCAAGCTTGCGCAACTTCGTCAGGCCGATCCCAAAGCTTTCGAGTCCTCCAGCCCCTTCGCCAAGGAGTTCCCAATTCCGGATCCCCCGTTCGTCTTGGTTCTCCGCCAGCAAAGCCATCACTTCTTGTTCTGTCATCCTGATGTGAAACCCTAGCGACTTCGGATTTGGAGGTAAACCCTAAACCGCACCCTAGTTCTACTTTGGTAGATTTCTGTAGTGGTGACTTTTAGTCGCCAGGAAATCGCGGAATTTTCCAATGGCGACTGAAAGTCACCACTACGATTTCCACCGTGATTTCTAAATCTACCAAAGTAGAACTAGTCTGCCTTCTTGTTCTCCAACAGGTGATGCCGAAGGGCCAAAATGAAAACCGCCACGCACCCGACCTTCAACACCATCAACCAGATCGGACGCCAC
>JBCDHN010000358.1:0-4356 GCA_038749915.1 Verrucomicrobiota bacterium
CCGAGGAGTTTCTCCGACGCGGGGTCGAGCACGTTCATGTGCACTTTGCGAATCAGGCGACCTACACCGCCCTGTTCATCAAAGAACTGGTGGGAATTCCCTTCAGTTTCACGGCGCATGCCCAGGATTTCATGGTGGATTTGGGGAACGACGATTTGCTACGCGAAATGTGCCGGGAGGCGGAGTTCGTCGTAGCCGTGAGCGACTGGAGCCGGGATCTCCTCGCCAAAACCTGCCCGGATTCCGCCAGCAAGATGCAACGGATCTACAATGGAATACGACTCGATGATTTCCCAACGGCCCAGACCGATTCCCCCGGCCCACTCAAGATCGTTGCGATCGGTCGCTTGATCGAGTTCAAAGGCTTTCAGTATCTCCTCGAATCCTGCGCCCTGATGCGCGATCGCGGCATTGACTTTGATTGCACGATCATTGGCGAAGGACCGTGGCAGGAGCGGCTTCTCGATCAGCGCGAGAATCTTGGCCTTGCCGATCTCGTCACGTTTGCCGGCATTCGCACCCAGGAAGAAGTGAAGCGTCAGTTGGAGGAGAGTCACGTTTTCGTGCTTCCCTGCATCGTCGATTCCAAGGGAGCGTCCGACATTTTGCCCACCGTGATCATGGAGGCGATGGCGGCACAGTTGCCCATTGTTTCGACCTGGCTCGTGGGGGTGCCGGAGATGGTGGAAGATCAGAAGACCGGTCTGCTTGTCGAAAGTGCGAATCCCGGGGAGCTGGCGAATGCCTTGGGAAAACTGGCCGAGGAGCCCGAGCTCCGCAAAGAACTCGGTGAAGCCGGCTGCATGCTGGCTGCCGAACGGTTCGATCGGACGGTAACCACCAAGCAATTGCTGAATCTCTTTCCCTCCAGCGAACCTCAGCCCAGCTGGACGGCGGACACACGGGTTCTTTATCTCGTCGATGAATGGCCCTCGCCAGACGAAACGCTTTCCCTCGAGCTCGACTACCTCCTGGATCACCAGCCAGCCGTTCGCATGATCGCCTGCGAGTCCCTGCCCAAAGCCATTCAACTGAGTCACGAGGAACGAAAACTGTTTCTGTCTGACAAGCCGATGGAGTTTTTGCCTGACGGAATGATTTTGGAGGCCAACTGGCGTCATCATCCTGAAGACGTGGAGCGCATCATCCGGCTCCGCCAAAAGCTTGGAAACGCGATTTCCTCGGAGCAATATTTCATCAGCGCCCGGCGAGCTCTCCATTTGGCTGAACTGATGAAGAAACGCCGGATTCCTCATCTACATGCCGCTCGATCGAGCACGGCGGTGACGGCCTGGATCGTTTTCAAACTGGGTGCGGTCGATCGATTCTCTTTCGCTTCCGAACGCGATTCCGTGCTTCACCCGAAAGTTCTGGATCGCCTTGAGAAAGACGCCTGTCTTGTCAGCAGAGCCGACGGTGAGGACCTGCTACACCTTGCCGGGCCCGAGTATCACCGCCTCGAAGTCGGCCCCCTCAAAATGCGTCTCTGGCCCGAATCGCAGCCGGATCGGCGGGAATTTCTCAATGTCTGGGCCAAACGACTACTCGAAGAATGAGAGATTTCGAATCGCATTGCCCTACGTCGTCAAATTTGGTTAGCTTGTAAGCATGATGCTGCGTTTTTCAATTGCCTTTCTCTGCCTGCTCCTCGGCCCACTCGGTTTCGCCCAGCAGCGAATGACTCCCATTCAGAAGCTGGCAAATCTGACGATCCCCGAGCTTGAGTTCGCCGAAACACCACTCGGAACGGCAATCGACTTTCTCCGCGCCAAAAGTGTCGATCTCGATCCGACCGGAGCCGGAGTCAATTTTGTGATTTCCAACACAGTCGACAAGACCGTCCCCGTCACGCTTCGACTCCGCAATGCTCCCATCGGCGACGCGCTTCGCTACTTGACCGAACTAAGCCGCACCAGTTTCAAGGTGGATCGGGTTGCCGTGCAGATTCAGCCCCGTGATCCGGAAGTCTCCGTGCCAACCCAGTCTTCGACTTCGAGGTTGGCCGGTCAGCTCACCCAGAAAATGCGCGCCATGCAGCTGACGAGCATCGAGCTCAGCGACACGCCGCTTGCCACCGCAGTCGATTTTCTGGAAGGCAAAAGCCTGGAACTGGATCCCTCCAAACGGGGAATCAACTTCGTGATCGGCGATGGCGTGAATCGCGAAGTTCCGGTCTCGCTTCGCCTGAACAATGTTCCGCTTTCCACGGCACTTGGTTATGTCGTCCAACTTTCCAACAACCGGATTCGAGTCGATCCCCGGGCCATCGTCATCCTTCCACCCCAGGCGGCGCTTTCGCAATAACTCGCCACTCGTCTTTCTCCAGCTTCTTCTTCCCAACACCCTCAGCCGTGAAATCCAGCTTCATCACCTCCGCAGGTGCCTACCTCCCCGGAAATGCCATTGGAAACGATGAAATGGAATCGGTTTTGGGACAGGTTGGGTCCAAGCCTTCGCGAAGTCGCAAACGCATTCTGAATCAGAACAAGATCGAAACGCGACACTATGCGATCGATGAAAGCCAGACGACCACGATCTCCAATGCGGGGATGGCAGCCAAGGCGATCGAAGCCGCGATGGAAAAGTCCGACCTTGAGCTCAAAGCGATCGAGCTTCTGACCGCCTCCACTTCTTGTCCGGATCTTCCCTTGCCTGGATTTGCGAGCATGGTTCACGGCTGTCTCGATATGCCACCCTGCGAAATAGCGACGACCCACGGTATCTGCGCTTCGGGGATGGTCGGGCTGCGCCATGCCTCGTCCCTGGTCCAGACCGGCCAAGTCGCCAACGCGGTCTGTGCGGCAAGCGAGTTTCCAAGCCGCCTGCTCAAGGCTTCAAGATTTCAGGCCCAGGGTTTTGGTGATAATCGCAAGTTACCCTTCGAAACCGAATTCCTGCGGTGGATGCTTTCCGATGGCGCGGGCGCCTTTGTCCTTCAGGATCGGCCTGGAACGACCGGTCTCTCCTTGGAGATTCAATGGATCACGGCAACGTCCTACGCCAGCCAGTTCGATCCCTGCATGTTTGTCGGAACCAAAGACGAAGCAAGCGCGGACGATGTTCGCGGTTGGTTAGACTATCCGGACTATGCAACGGCGGCTACCGCGGGTGCGATCAATCTGCGCCAGAACGTCGGCATGCTCGAAGATGTGGTCCGGCTGACGGTCGAAGGCGTCTTCCAGCTGATCGAGCAAGGAAAACTCGATCCCAAATCCATTGATTGGTATGCGACCCACTATTCGTCCGATATTTTTCGAGTTCAGGCTCTGGAATTGCTCGAGCGCGGTGGTCTCATTCTGCCGCCTGATCGTGTCTTTTCGAATCTCGCCACCAAAGGCAATCTCGGGTGCGCGTCCGCCTATGTCATGCTGGAGGAGTTGCTCTACTCCGGCAAGCTTGAGCCCGGTCAGAACATTTTCTGTATCGTTCCGGAAAGCGGTCGCTTCACCTTTTCCTACGCGCTTTTAACTGTTGTTGAGGGCGAATCCGAAAAAGCGCAGTCCAAGACGGTTTCGATGAGTGCGCCGGACCCGGTCATCGCTCCCGAGATCAAAACTTCCGGCGCCGAGATTGAAGAATCCCTCGTCCGCCAATTGACCCACGTTTGGAACGACTTCGAGACCGGAATCAATCAGGTGCCGATCATCGTGAAGATGAATGCGGGCAAACTGACGCTGCAGGATTATCGCGAGCTGCTCTTCAACCTGCGCCAGCAGGTGATTGATGGTTCGCGCTGGATTTCTCGCGCGGCCTCCAACATCACCCGCGAAAACTTTCCCATTCGTTCCGCGTTCATTGGCCACTCCAGCGATGAACACCGTGATTTCGAGATGCTGGAGCGCAACTATGTCGCGGTTGGCGGCAAGCTCGAAGACATCCAGAACGGAACCAAGAACATCGGCAGCGAAGCGCTTTCCGAATACATCCTGAGCCGGGCCAGCCGCGAGGATCCATTCGACCTCATCGGCGCCATGTTCATCATTGAAGGGTTAGGACGCCGGGTAGCGCGACGTTGGGCGATCCGAATCAAGGAACAGTTGGATCTGGAAGATAACCAGGTCTCGTTCCTGATGTATCACTCGGAAAGCGACGACATTCACTTTCAACGCCTGGACTTGGCGGTTCAGTCCGGTATCCTTGACGAGAAGGTTGTGCAGTCCGTCATCAAGACCGCCAAGGTCGTGGCACGCCTTTACCTGCTTCAACTTGAGGAAATCGGAAATTTCTGACCATGAGTTCCCCGTCTGACGCCATCAAACAACTCAGCGAAAGTCATCACGACAATCGCGATCCGAGCCCCTGGGTGGCGCTCTATCTTGATACCAGCGTTCCCATCAACGAGAAGGCGAAGGCGAG
>JBCDHN010000359.1:0-4354 GCA_038749915.1 Verrucomicrobiota bacterium
CGGCACCGATCCCAATGATCCCGATACAGACGGCGGAGGGGTAAAGGATGGGGATGAGGTCGACAACGGGACCGATCCGCTCGATATCGACGATGATCTGCTGATCGGTTGTGGACGGCCGCCGTTCAATCCGGGTACCGACTCCGGTTACTACCTGAGTGAAGACTGCACCTATGGCGGCCCCGGGCGACTGTTTGAGCTGGTCGTGACCGGGGGCGGCGTCAACTTCCAGCGCTACCTGGGCGAGCTGACCGCAAGCGTGTCGCTCAGCCCCATGCCCGTGGGTCTTGAGGCCAGGGACGTCTTTGACACAGTCAGCGGTGACGGTGTCGCCGACTTTGGCGTCCAACTTCTCCACATCAAGCCGGTCTCCTTCTTGCACCCGGTATTGCTTGCCGCCAGTTTTGATGATTGCGTAGGACATGATGGTTCGTCTAGGTTCGCTCCTCAGTTTGAAGAGGGCGCGCAAACTGTCACACGTTCAGGAAAATTCAAACCTGAAATTACACAATTTGGGGTCAAGGGGGACCGGTTGGTGCCCGTTTGATGAGCCGTCTTTTCATCCTGAGCCTGTCGAAGGATCTCCCGGCTTCCGGGAAACGCTGCGAAGCTTCATCAACGGCGATTTACCGTGTTGGTGACTATTGCGACGCCCGTTGTTTAGCGCTTTCGAAACAGGCCCCAACTTTTCGCTCCGGCATCGGAATTTGAGGAGTTTACCTTGGCGGGCTCGTCATTTTTTTTTTCCTCGAAGGCGTCGTTTCGTTCCTTGCCCTTTTTGTAGCCGAGAACACCGTGTTTTTCGAGGTTGGCGATGAGGCTCTTGATGTCCGTTTTCAGGTCCTCGTCCGAAATGAGGGCGGCAATCAGGCCATCGCCTTCAGAGATGTTTTCGATCGCTTCGTTCGCATTGTTCACAGTTTCACGCAGATCCATGATTGTCGGCCCCAATTCCTCCAAGGCCGGTCCCAGCTCGTCGATGGTTTGATCCAGTTTGGCAATCATCTCCGTGGCCTCTTCAAAAGGTTCCGCGGCCGTTTCCACGGTTTTCTTACTTTCGTCGATCAGCGGAGCCAGTTTTCCGGATGCGAGCGCGAGGTTGTCGGTCGTTTCGCTCAACTTCGCCATGGTTGAGTCGAAATTGCCGACGTTTTGCTGGCTCATGATCTTCTGATCAAATTTCTCGGACACACTCGTCAGGTTCTCGACCACGACGCGGGTTTCGCGAACCGCAGAATCCAACTCGCTCAGTACCATCGACATTTGATCACTCAATGCCGTGGCTCGTTCGGAGAGATCCGCCACCAGATCGGTTCCATCCCCGTTGACGGTCGAACCCGGCTCGATGTACTCGCCCGTCGCCTTTTTCGGAGGGATGATTTTGATGTAACTATCTCCCATCAAGCCACTTGTGGCGGAGGTGAAGTCGGATTTCGACGGAATCTGGTATTCCGAGTAGATCTCGAGGTTCAACTCGATTCCGCGATAGTTTTCGAGAAAGTTCCGCGAACTGACTTTCCCGATGGTGACGCCTGCGAGCCGGACTTGAGCGCCGTCGATGACCCCGGTCGCATCCGGCAGCACCACTTTGAGCCCGTATTTCGGTCGGAAGCTGTCCGTGACGGACCCAAATTGCCAGATCATGGTGCCCATGATGGCAATTCCGACGACGATGAAGAGCCCGACGTAGAATTCGGTTTTCTCTTTGCGGATGACGCTTTCGTCTGACATGGGGCTGAGTTTGACGTAATCGGGTGGTTTAAGGTGCTGCAGAAATCGCATCTGGTCGAGAGCGACCTTCAATGAAATCCTGAACGATGGGATCCTTGCAGGTTTTGACGTCGTTGGGGGTGCCGAGGAAGTAAACCCGCCCTTCACGGGCAAAAGCAATGCGGTCGCCCACGTGATAGGCGCTCTTCATGTCATGGGTCACGACGAGACTGGTCACGTCATAACGCTTTTGCATTTCGCGAATGAGGATGTTGATCTGGTCTGACACCACCGGATCAAGGCCGGAAGTTGGTTCATCGTAAAGGATGCACTCCGGATGAGTGACGATTGCGCGAGCCAGCGAGACTCGTTTGCGCATCCCGCCACTGAGGTTGTTCGGCATTTTGGCGAGGTGTTCCTCCAAATTGACGACCGCCAGTGCCTCGCGCACCCGCTCAAAAATCTCTTTTCGATCTCGCAGTCCGGCCTCGAACAGCGGGAAGGCGACGTTCTCCGCCACATTGAAGCTGTCGAACAAGGCGCCATCCTGGAAGAGGATCCCGACCTTGCGCCGAATTGGCCCCAGCTTCCGTTCCGGCAAGGCGCTGACCTCGTCGCCATCAACAAAAACCTGTCCGCGATCCGGCTGGAGGAGTCCCATGATGTGTTTGAGCGTCACGCTTTTGCCGGTTCCACTGCCGCCAATGATTACCATCGATTCACCACGCTTGACCTCCAGATTCATCCCCCGCAGCACCTGCTGTTTCCCAAACGCCTTGTGAACGTCCTCAATCTTGAGGAAGAGATCGTCTTTTCCGCCGATGGACGGCGATTTTGGCGAGGAAGAGCTCACGCGACACGGATGGGGAAGAAGTAGTTGAGCAGAACGCTGAGGAAGAAGTTGGCGATCAGAATCATCAGCGAAGATGTGACGACTGCGGAGGTGGTATTCTTACCAACGTCGACGGCGCCGCTGCGAACCGAGAGCCCGTATTGGCAACTGACGAGAACAATGATGATGGCGAAAAAGAAGCCTTTGATCATGCCGATTCCGATGTCTTCCGGTGCCGTGAAGGTTCGCACATGACCCATGTACCAAGCTCCGGGCACTCCAAATCCGTGCACGGTTACCAAATAGGAGGCGAGAATGCCGAACCCGATCGATTCAGCGATCAAAAGAGGAATCGAGATGATCATCCCAAGGAATCGGGGAAAAACCAGGTAATCGACTGGATGAACGCCAAGCGAACGCAAGGCATCAATCTGTTCGGTGACCTTCATCGTTCCGATTTCGGCCGCCATCGCCGCTCCAACCCGCCCCGTCACCATCAATCCGGTCAAAACCGGTCCCAATTCACGGCAAAGCGCGATGGAAACGACGGAACCAACCGCAGTTTCCAGCCCGACCGTGCTGAACGTGTAATAACTCTGCGCCGCAAACACGGCCCCGGTGAAAGCCCCGGTTACGATGACGACAAATTGGGAGCCGAATCCGATTCTGACCAGCTGCTGTCCAATCAGGTTGGGGCGAATTTTTCCGATAAACGGAGATTTCACCGCTTCGACCCCCAGCATGCCAACCTGGCCGGAGTACCGGGCCGCATTGATAACGAAACGGCCCAAAAGGCTGATGATGGTGGTCATTTGGGATTCACGAACGCAGAATTCGCCGTGGCGCGACCATAACTTACCTTCGCGGGAAGGCAATTCGAGGGTGAGACGGCCAGAATTCGTCGTTCATTCGGAAGCGAGGCTTTCGCCTTTTGCGAATTTACCGTTTTCGGATAGGAAGACTTGTTCCAGAACTGTTTCCTGCTGAATTCGACGCCGCAGGGAGCCGTTTCTTCCATCTTTTGACCGGAGCATATTTGATTCTTCGTGGTCGGGAAGTCTCAAAGTGGGTTCGCAGACAATTCATTCGCTAGAGTCTTTCCAGTCCGTAACTTCGTCGGCGTTTTTCATGGCGAATAATCATCACGGTTATCTGCTTTTCGCTGATGCGATAAATGACCTGATAGGGGAACCTTCTCATGGTCGCCTTCCGGAAGCGTTCTGAATAAAACGGTGGCCAGCGTTCTGGGTTTTGGCAGATTTCCCCGATCAGTGCGTTAAATTCGTCTATGAAGTTGTCCCCAGCCTTGCTGCTCTTCTCATCGTACCATTGATAGGTTTCGCGAAACTTGTCTCGAGCCTCTTTCTTGAAAACCCACTTCACTCAGCGCGCCGATTCTTCGCTGCCTCGATTTCCAAAGCTCCGTCGAATTCCTCGCTATCGATGCGACTTCTCATCTCGGCGATGGTCTCGGCATCTTCCTCCGATTCGGCTTTGATTCGGTCCCAGATTTGATCTGCAATCCGCAATTGATCTTCCGCCGGTAGCGCCATCACGGCAGATTCTATTTCTGATGCGCTCATTGAAGAAGACTAAATGCGGAAACGATGTCATTCGCAACCGCAATCACCAGTCGCCGCCCAGCGCCTGAATCAACTGGACGGTGGAAGTGGCTCGTTCGCTTTGCAGCGCGTTGGCCGTTCTGCGGGCCTGAAGCTCGGTCCGCTGGGCGTCGACCACCTCAAAGTAGCTTGCCGCTCCTTTATCAAAGCGTCGCCGTGCCAAATCCGTCGCCCGGGCCGCAGCATCCAC
>JBCDHN010000360.1:0-4350 GCA_038749915.1 Verrucomicrobiota bacterium
AAGGAGCGCCGACTCCTGCAGTCGATGAAGCTGGTGCCTATATCTTTTTTGAAAGTGGCGACCTCGTAGCGCTCGATCACGAGGGAAAAACCCGATGGGTACGTAGCCTCACCAAGGAATACGGGGATTTTGTGGGAGGCCATGGAGTTGGGTCTTCCCTGGTGATGACGCCGACGGTTCTGGTGTTGTTGGTCGATCACGAAGGCCCGTCCTACCTTCTCGGCATCGACAAGGAAACGGGCGAAAACGTTTGGAAATTCGATCGTGATCCCCGGGTTTCCTGGACCACGCCGCTCTACCTTGAACACGACGGCGTTCCTCAAATCGTCGTGAGTTCGAACGAGGAACTGGCATCTTTTCGGCTCGCCGATGGCGAAAAGCTCTGGTGGGTTGATGGCGTCAAACGCAACACCGTCGCATCGCCAACCACCAATGGGGAGGTTGTCGTCATCGGCTCGTCGGAACCGCTCAACAGTCTTGCCATCGCGCTTGGAGGAAAGGGTGATGTGACCGAAAGCCATCTCAAATGGCGGGCAGAATCCGTGACTTCGAGTTTTGGTTCGCCGTTGGTCGTCGATGAGACTGTTTTTTTCGTGAATCGCGCCGGAGCCCTTCAGGCCACGAATTTAACTGACGGCTCCTTGCAGTGGGAACGCCGCCTCCCAGCCAGCACCTGGGCCTCCCCGCTTGCCACCCCTTCTCGCCTTTATTTTTTCGCCAACAATGGTCAGACCGTGGTCTTTGATCGTGAGAATCTGGACGAGGAAGCCCCTCCACTGGCGACGAACATTTTGACTGTCGGTGAGGAAGACAAGCTGTATGGCTACGCGGTTTCGACCGGTCAGATTGTCATGCGAACCGGAAGAAAACTCATGTCAGCCAATAGCAACGTAGCAAAAACGGCACAAACCGCCCATTAGCGGGAATTTGTCGCTTGCAGCACCACCAGTATCAATTTAGCGCTAATGACGACAACCTGACGCAAGCCTGCCCCTGAATTCCATGATTTGGTGTTAGGCACAGCTCTTTTTGTAATTCTATGAAAAAACACACCACTGCTTTTGCAATCCTGTCCGCATTGTTTCTCGGCTCCGCAATTGCCGAAGAACAGACCATCTGCCCAATGATGGTTGATACCGAAATTGATAAATCAGACGAAGGATTCGTCGAGTACAAAGGCGTCACCGTTTGGATGTGCTGTGGTTCCTGCACCTCAGGCTGGGAAGACGCGCCCGATTACTACCTGAAGGTTGCCTTGGAAATGGATCTGCTTCCTCAGTTTGCAGACCAGAAAGAGGCGCTGGAAGAGGAACTGAAGGACATTGAGCTGATGGCCCAGCGTTTTTGCCCGCTGAGACCTGAATCTGTCATCAGCCCGAAGAGCGCATTTGTCGAATACGAAGGCAAGAAAATCTACTTTTTCAAAGAGCGCGACATCGAACGCAGATGGGCACCTGATCCCGCTGCAAAATTCGCTGAGGCGCGGGCTGCAGGACTGCTTCCTCAGTTTGACGAGGCTCCAGCCGCAGAATAGAGATTTCAAGGATCCCTGCGGATGTTCGCGCATCCGCAGGGCACTTTCTTCAGGCAGTCGACTGAAGCTTTTAGGGTCGGCGAGCAGTTTGTCCGCTCGCCACGGTTATCGGCAGGAAGCCTGAGGCGGTCACGATCATCACTTTCACGACCTCGGCAATGATGTAGAGGGTGTGTAAATAGCTGGAATCGACCGTTTCCCCTGAGATAACCTGCTCCGAGCGAGCCTGTAGCGGCGGCATCATGGCAAGGTGTTGGATCGCGAAAATCGCGGTGGCGATCGCCATTCCAATCACGGCCGCCCCCTTCGGAAAGCCTCCGAAACGTCGGCAACTGACGATCATCCAGGCAACGATCGTGGCGAGGCAGACCAGTTCTCCATAGGTGACCCAGAGGAATTGGACCCGTCCAACCTGGAGCGCAATGGGAAGCGAGAGTTCCTCAACCTGAAACTTGGCAGGAGCAGCGAGGATGGAACCGCCGATCACCAAACCCGCCCAAATCAGCGCGATCTGATTCGGAAAGTGAGTCTTCACCTGGGTCCCGGGCTGCGGTGTTCGACCGGTTAATTCCTCAGTTGGCCTCCAACCAAAAAGGCTTCAGCCTCGGCGAGCAGCGATGAAGGAGCGGACCGCCAGCACGGTGTAGACCAAACAAACCACTGTCATCGAGAGAATCAGAAGTGTGGAAGAGGCTCCAAAATCGAGTTCCCCTTTTGCTGCGGTAGGAATGATCCGGCCCAGCCCTGCGAGAAGCCCCAACAGACCGAACAACACCGAAATGTGCATCCCAACCTTGTGATTTTTGTTGGCGATCAAGGCGCCAAGCCCGACCAAGATACCAACGAAGGCGGGGATTGCCGCAGTGACCGATTGCTTCGAAGCACCAATCAGTTCCCAGCCAAAGAAGCCAAGTGTCCCAATTGCGATGAGGATGATTGCACAGATCCAAGTGAGTTTTTTCATTGCGTGAGAGGAGTTTTGTAAGCTTACGGACTCCTAGACTTGGTCGCTGCCGCTTGGAAGGAAAAAAGGCACAAATCGTGATTCCGAAAATCGGTTTCACAACGCGGCGCTAATTTTCAGCAATTCCCCGCAAGTCAATTTGGCCAATCCAAACCACGGTCCGTCCATGAGTGTACGAACCGAACAAGATACAATGGGCCCGGTCGATGTCCCGGCAGACCGCTATTGGGGAGCGCAGACCCAGCGCTCGATTCAGAACTTCCCAATTGGCCCCTCCGGCTCCATGCCCAAGGAGATTATCCATGCCTTTGGCTATCTGAAAAAGGCAGCCGCCCTTACCAACAGCGAACTTGGGGTGTTGCAGCAGGAAAAGGCCGATCTCATTGCCAAGGCATGCGACGAAATCATTGCCGGGAAACTGGATGATCACTTTCCGCTCGTGGTTTGGCAAACGGGCTCCGGAACCCAATCGAACATGAACAGCAATGAGGTGATTGCCAACCGCTGCCAGATGCTCGCGGGAGGCATGTTGGGCGATAAAGAACGCCTGATTCACCCCAACGACGACGTCAACAAGTCGCAATCCTCCAACGACACCTTCCCCACCGCGATGCACATCGCAGCCTACAAGGTGCTCCTGGAGCAGACGCTTCCGAAAGTCGAATCACTTCGCGACACGCTCCAGCAAAAGTCCGAGGCGATGAAAGACGTCGTCAAAATCGGACGCACCCACTGGATGGACGCGACTCCGCTGACCCTCGGGCAGGAGTTTTCCGGCTATGTAGCCCAGTTGAACCACGGCCTTCGGGCACTACGCAGCACCTTGCCGCATCTTGCCGAGCTGGCTCTCGGGGGGACAGCCGTTGGGACGGGACTCAATACGCCCCATGGATACGCGGATCGAGTCGCCCAGGAAATCGCCAATCTCACGGGTCATCCCTTTGTCACGGCGCCAAACAAGTTTGAGTCTCTCGCAGCCCATGACGCGGTGGTCGAGTCTCACGGGGCCCTCAAGCAGCTCGCCGTCAGCCTCATGAAAATCGCCAACGACATTCGGCTTCTCGCCTCCGGGCCGCGCTGCGGAATCGGCGAACTGACGATTCCGGCAAACGAGCCGGGCTCTTCCATCATGCCGGGCAAGGTCAATCCCACCCAGGTCGAAGCCCTGACCATGGTCTGTGCCCAGGTCATGGGTAACGACACGACCATCACCATTGGTGGTTCCAATGGCCACTTTGAGCTCAACGTCTTCAAGCCGGTGATGATCAATGCGTTTCTGCAGTCCGCAACCCTGCTCGGGGACGCCTGCCTGGCCTTCAATGATCATTGCGCCGTCGGCATCGAACCCAATTCGGACCGATGCGGCGAGCACCTTCGCAATTCGTTGATGCTCGTCACCGCACTGAATCCTCACATCGGCTACGACAACGCCGCGAAGATCGCCAAGAAAGCCCACGCGGAAAACACCTCGCTCAAAGAGGCCGCCCTGGCCCTGGAACTGCTCACTGAGGCGCAATTCGATGAGTGGGTCGTTCCGGGTGACATGATCGGCTCACTTCAGTGAATTCCTGGATCAGCAACGCTCTTGACCTTCGCAACATGCCTTCCGGCCTGGCCGCTTCCGCCGTCGCCGAGCGCGTCGCCGATACAGGGTCCAATGAGTCGTTCTGGCTCCTTCATGATCACGAACCGGTCGAGATTTGCAAGTATCTCTTCGATCAGGGATTCACAATTCAGACCTACCTTTTCTCACTCGACGAATACCTGATCTTCGTGGCCAACCTCGAATGATCAGCTTTTGGGATGGAACTCAGTCGCAAAAAAAGAGCGGCGGGGAGAACTGGTCTCCCCG
>JBCDHN010000361.1:0-4341 GCA_038749915.1 Verrucomicrobiota bacterium
AGAAAATCGGGGTCAGGCTCGACGGTTTTCTTCATCTCCATCCACGGTCCTTCCTTACCAATTCGAAACCGAACGGTCGACTTTTCGGAACCATTGAACACGTTGGCGAACAACTCGTGTTTGGGGGCATCAGCAACGGAAACGCTGTCGGGACAGGAAACCCGGATTTGGTAGTCTGCCGGGCGTCGCGCCGCCTTGAAATCGATTATGGCTTGCTGACCATTGAAGGTGACCAGAAGATAGCCGTTCGGCGCCCCGTCGCGCATCATCGTATTGGGAATCCCAGTTTCGTCAGGCTCACCTCCCCACCAACTACCCGACGCCGTCACTGCAACGACGTGCTGGTGGCGATTCGTTCCGCGCCAGCCATCATTGGCATCCAGAAACTGGTGTTCCTGCCAGTGCGTGTGTCCGGCGAGCGACAAGGTGTAGGGACGCTGTTCGATCAGGCGAAACAGCTTTTCGCGGTCCTTGGTCAGGCCAAGCGGAATGTGCATGAGAAGCACGAGCAATTCGTCCTCCGGCAGATGCTGAACCAGATTCTCAACAAAGGTAAGCTGATCAGCGCCCAGATTTCCGTCATACCCTTTTTCCCGGCCCTTCCAGTTCACGTTGTCGAGCACGATGAAGTTCACCGGACCGTAGGAATAGGCATAGTATGCCGGGCCGTAGATGCGCTCAAAAGTCTCGTCGGAATGAATATCATTCGGAGCATCGAAATTGAGGTCATGATTCCCGATAACGTTGTACCACGGCACTCCGATCAGAGCGACGAGAGCATTGTGGTTATCATACAAGGCGAGATCATCAAAAAGGATGTCTCCCAGCGTCACTCCAAATCGTCCTTCCGTGCCCATCAGCTCTTCCACAATGTCCCTGGCGAAGTAGTCCAGTTCCTTCTGGTTGCGCGACTGCGGATCCGCCATGAAGATGGCTTTAAACAATCCTGGCTCAGTCTGTTTGGTAAGCGGGAAGTCGATCGATGCGGGCAACGTTCCGGTTGGGGGCACCCCGGCAAACTTGGTTTTTGGTGATCCTTTCGGCTTATGATTGTAGTAAAAGCGTGGCAGCATCTTGGAGTCGACCGGCGTCATCCAACCGCTCGGTTTGTTGACGAAGTAGATGCAGTCTTCCCGTGACGGTAGTTCCCAGTTCCCATCGGAGTCGGTTTTAACCACTTCGATCTGATTGGAGACGAGGATGCCGCCGATTCCCGGCTCACCGGCATCGCGTTTCCCGTTTTCGTTGAAGTCGTGGAAAACGCTCCCTTTGGCGGTTTGCGATTGGGCGTCCGGAGTTGCGATGAAACTCCCGAGTAGAAGCAGCGCTAAAACGTGGCGAAACGCAGTCATGTCTGAGGATTAGGCGGCTTCCGGTGAATCGGCAAGCGAGGATTTCGATGCGGAAGGGACACAAAAAGCAGAATGCGGAAAAGACGTGCAATCCTCGAAGGGGCTCTCTAGGGTCATTCCATGATCAAATGTTGCCTCGTTTCATGGTTCTCTTTGTTGCTCGCGGCCTTCGCCACCGCGGAGGAAGACCGACTCGTCATTGTCAGTGCGTCCTACGGAAAGAACGTCCTCGCCATTTGCGATGCGGATGGAGCGGTGTTGTGGAAGTTCGATACTGAAGGCCCTGCCAAAGGCCATGCTGGCCATCACGACGTTCACCTTTTGGAGAACGGCAACATTCTCTTTCACGACACCTGGACCACGCTCAAAGAGATCACCCTGGAGAAAGAAATCGTTTGGGAATACGACTGCAAAACCGCCAACGGAAATGAAGGCAAGAAGGTCGATGTTCACGCCTTCGCCCGACTCGCGAACGGCGAAACCGTGATTGTCGAAAGCGGCGTCGGACGCATCATCCACGTGAATGTGGCCGGAGACCTGACCAAGTCGATTCCGCTGGGCGAAGGTGGCCGCCAGAAGACACGCCTGATGCGGATCCTTGAGAATGGCAACTACCTCGCTTGCGCGGAAAGACCCGGCGTCGTCACCGAGTACGACTCCGAGGGCAAGATCGTCTGGGAATACCCTACCAACACCCGGGTTTATGGCGCCATCCGCCTCAAGAACGGCAATACCCTGATCGGGACCGGAAGCGGCAACAGCGTGATCGAAGTGAATCCCGCAAAAGAAGTCGTCTGGGACATCACCAAACAAGTGCCTGGGGCCGGGATCGAGCTCAAGTGGACGACCTGTCTCCAGGAACTCCCGAGCGGAAACTTCATCGTCGGCAATTGCCACGCAGGGGAGGGGAATCCGCAGATCTTCGAGATCACCCGGGATAAAAAGGTGGTTTGGGAATTCAACGAATGGGAGCTGGTTGGCAACGGCCTTGCCTGTTGGCAGGTGCTCGATGCCGAGCAATCCAAGATGGTGCGAGCAAAACTGGCGTCGGTGAAGAGCTAGGGCTGTCTGAGAACTCGACTGACCGCTCAAGTGAGTGAACAGGCCCGACGGGCCGAGAAATGCCAGCCCGGGACAAAGGAGCAAAGCGGCTGCCGTCCCGGGTGAACCGAGCAAAACCGGACGTGTCCTGCAGGGGCGCGACAACGGTTCTCTCGGCCTTACAGGCCTCGGAATTTGAGAAGGCGATCTTTCCCAGGGCAGCGCTCGCATCCTCGCTTGCCCCGGGCTGGCATATCTTTGCCCTTTGGGCCTCCGCTCTCTGTCCAAGCAAGAGCCTGATTCGAATTAACGACCTTTCAAACACTCCCCTGACCGAAAAATCAGTTTTGAAAGGAACTTGTTTTGCCGGACACAAGGCTAGGGTGGGTTCGTGAGAATTGAAGTTATCAACACGGGAACCGAGCTGTTGCTCGGCCAGGTGGTCAACACCCACGTCGCGTATCTGGGGGAAGAGTTGCTGCCGCTCGGCTTGCGGATTCAGCGCCAAACCTGCATTCCCGACGGCGACCCGATTTCCGAGATGCTGGCCGAAGCGTTCCCGCGAGCCGACGTCCTCCTCGTCACCGGTGGGCTGGGACCAACGAGTGACGATGTCACCCGCGAAGTGATCGCCGAAATGCTCGGGCTCGACATGGAGATCGATGAAGGAATCGTCGATCAGATCCGGCGAATATTTAAGCGCTTTGGCCGCGAGATGCCGGAAACCAACAAGCGCCAGGCCATGGTCCCGATTGGCTCCATCGTCCTCGATAACCCGAACGGAACAGCGCCCGGTCTCTATTTCCCGGCCGAGGAAGGTCGCAATCCGCACATCTTTGTCATGCCGGGGCCGCCGCGTGAGCTAAAGCCCATGTTTGAGAATCTGGTGAAGCCGCGACTAACCGAAATGGTGGCCACGGAATCCGGCAAGGTCCCGACCTATCGCAATTTCCGCATCATCGGTGTCGGCGAAAGTCATATTGCCGAGGTGATCGAAGAGCCGCTTCGTCAACTCGAAGACGTCGAGATTGGCTACTGCGCGCGACTCGGCGAAGTCGATATCCGCGTCATTGCTACTCCTGAGGTGCTCGATCAGGCTGAGAAACTGGTCCGTGGCGAATTTGAGGAGAACCTCATCAACTGCGATGGCCGGAGTCTCGAAGAAACGCTCGTGCCGCTTCTCGCGGAGAAAAGTCAATGGCTCGCCACCGCCGAATCTTGCACCGGCGGCTTCATCGCCCACACCATCACCAACGTCTCCGGCTCCTCCAGCATTTTTCGCCAGGGCTACGTTACCTATGCCAACGAAGCCAAGATGGAGTTGCTCGGAGTTCCCGAAGCGATGCTCGCAGAACACGGTGCTGTCAGCGAACCCGTCGCCCGCGCCATGGCCGAAGGCTGTCTCGAGCGCAGCAAGGTCGACCACGCCGTCTCCGTCACCGGAATCGCCGGCCCGACCGGAGGCACCGACGAAAAACCGGTCGGCACCGTCTACGTCGGCCAAGCCTCAATCAACGGCGAAACCTGGGTCCGCCACTACCGCTTTACCGGTGATCGTATGAGCTTCAAGCAGCGGGTAACGCGCATGGCGCTGGAGCTGGTGCGACGGCGGGTTCTGGAGCTGGAACCTGCTTAGGTAGCTGGCTGGTCGACTTCCCACCGTGTCAGGAGATCTTCCCTCAGAATTCTTTCGGTTTTGGTTTTGCTCAAAGCCCTACCAGAGCCTTCTCGATTTCTTTCAGCGCTGGGCTGGTAGGAAACAACTCAGAGGAATACTTGTCGAATTCGTCAGCGGTCAGGAACCGCAACGTCTGTGGGCCGACGACGACAGCGTCCAGCAGGTCGCGAAAGAAATCTTGGACCATTTCGAACTTGATAAGGATCATTGAACTCTCTGCAGAAGGCCGCAGAATCGTGACTTGGTAGGGACAATCAGGGGACACTTGAG
>JBCDHN010000362.1:0-4340 GCA_038749915.1 Verrucomicrobiota bacterium
CACGAAAAACACGCTGATTTTCTTCACGGTCGACAATGGAGGCTCGGATCAATCCTATGCCAACAACGGGCCTAACAATGCCTTCAAATACTGCCTCATGGACGGTGGCATCAAGGTGCCAATGATCATGACGTGGCCGGGTGTCTTTGCAGAGGAAACCACCCTCGAGGCAACCGTGACGCACCGGGATCTTTACGCGAGCCTTTCCGAAATTGTTGGGATTCCGCCGAAAAAGCCGCTCGACGGAAAGAGTCTGCTTCCCCTGATCAAGGGTGAGATTGAGGTGCTGCACGAGGAACCAATATTTTGGGATTCCGGCAACAAGATGGTGAACTGGGTGGTTCGTGACGGGGATTGGAAGCTCGTCTACCGCGAGGAAGCCCGTGATTACGAGGCCTACCAATTGGACGAAAATGGGCTGGTCCGTGATGAATTTCGCATCGTGCCGATCGCAAGCGGAATGCAGCTCTACAATCTGGCTGATGATCCCGGCGAAACGAAGAATCTGGCCTCCTTACATCCGGAACGGGTTCAGACGATGGAAGCCCTTCATCAGAAATGGCGATCACAGATGGGAGAGCCGATCAGCGGAAAGAAAGCGAAGTGAAATATCAAGGAATCAAAGTCGATCTCCTCATGTCAACAACAAGCAACAAACTCTAGCATCCCAAATTCCTTGGTTCCGCAGATTGAACGTAAGATGTTTTCCAGTTGGGCAATAACTAGGATTAGCAAATTGAATGCATTGAAGTTAAAGGAGCAATTCGTTAGTCAAATTCGACACGATTTGCAGTGGCAGCAATTGTTTGACCATCTGCCGGAAGTCTGCTTTTTCGTCAAAGATGCCGAAAGTCGGCTGATGGCAGCGGACTCCACGGTCCTGGAACGATTGGGAGCGAAAGACGAGGCGGAGCTCATCGGGCGGCCCGATACCGATTTTTTCCCTGAAGAGATCGCTCGGGGTTACGTGGCCGACGATCAGATGGTGATCCAAAGTGGTAAGCCACTGATTCATCGCATGGAAGTCTGGAAGAGCGAAGGGCTGAACCTGCAATGGTGCCTCACCACCAAGTATCCCCTTTTCAACAATGCTGGAGAGGTCATTGGAATCATGGGGACTACCCAACCCCGTGGGGGAGATGGCGCCTCCTTTGTCCACTCTCCACGAGTCGCCAGGGCGATCAGCTTCATCGAAGAACACTATGCGGAGCCAGTCCGGGTCGAACCTCTCGCAGCGGAGCTCAACATGTCTTCTCGCCAGCTGAATCGGGCATTCTTACGGGAGGTCGGGGTTTCGGTTCGGGTATTTCACACCCGCGCGCGGGTTGTGGCGGCTGCAAATCAGCTCCTCGAATCTCATGATCCCGTTGGTGACATTGCCCTCGATACCGGATTTTGCGATCAGAGCGCTCTTTCGCGGGCATTTCGCAAGCAAATGGGTTGCTCGCCCGGCGAATTTCGGCGGCGATCACAGAATTTCGGCTGATCGATTTGGCAGAAGGCGAGGCAATTGGCCTCAAATTGCGGCTATTCGAATCAAATGCGGGTCTATTCGCATCAAGTCAAACTCGCAAAAGCGGATAGAATACGATGTCGCGATTCTGACACCGAAACGAAGTGGTGAAGGGGTTTTCCACGACGCTTCGGATTTGAAAGCCCCCCTCCTTCCTTGGTCATAACTTTGCTTAGGAAAGGGGGGCTTTCTTTTAATTGCCCAATCAATTTGGCGCAATTTTGAGCAAGTTGAGTCTCATTCCTGGTAATTCGAATCAAGCCAGCGAGGCAATTCCATGGAAAGTCTGGGGCCTTGCACGAGGACTCCCCAGCCGAGGCAGAGGTTGGAGCGTTAACCGCTCCCAATCTTGTCTACTTTTCCGAAACCGCTCCCGAAGTCTTGGAGACGGAACCGGACCATTGCGATCGCTTTCTGCTGATGAGCAGCGAGCACGTAACCGAGACTGAAATCATTGTGTCGGAGGATTTCGGCGCGAACGACCGGCACTTTGAGCTGGGGCCAATGCATGAAACGCTCGAACAGCCGCAAGGCGAGAACACAATCCACCCTCCAGGCCGGGCTTATTTTTACTCCTGGGCTCAACCGACCACCGATTCCAAGCAATTTGATGTTCGAGCAAATCGGAAACGCGCCCTGACGCTGGCAGCACCTTGTCCGGACCGTGTTTGGCAAATTCGCACGCCGCTGTCTTTCAATTTCGAACGTTTTTTCGCCGCTGGGCAAAGTCAAGCCGACCGGTCGGATGGCGGAGACTCGGCTTCAAGCTCGGGTCGCCTCCCAGCGACCGACAAACCAATTTCCAAACCAAGCAAGCGGACGGGCTCCCGGCTCCTCCGCTTTTTGACGTACTCAGCCAACTAACCTCCCCAAAGAAATTTTCTACAGATCATGAAAAACGAACCAGCAAAGTCTGAAACGAAAAAACCTCGAATCCTGGAACGCTTCCTCAGCCATGGAGCGACAGATGCCACAGGAAAGCGCGAGATCATGTTCGAGGCTCTGGAGCAGCGTGTCCTCTATTCAGCAGCACCCGTCGAGGCAGCTCCTGAAGCTGAGGATGGAGGGAGTTCCGAAGCATTCGAAGTCGCCGCTGAAGCTGCGCCAACCACCGCCGAAGAGCAGTTGCAGCCCGAGCAGGTCGCACCTGCACCGGAATCAACAGTCGCTGAAGTCAATCTGGACAGCGAAGTCACGGTTCTTGGTGACGAGGAAGGAACCAGCGAAGAAGCTGCGTTGGTGGCGGCAGAGCCGGAAGGGGCTTACACCCTGGACTCTTCAGATTTGGATCCGCTGGTGCAGGAGTCAATTGCACGATGGCAAGAGACGGGGCTGACAGATGAGCAGATGGCTGCCCTGCTGGATACAAGCTACGAAATCGCGGACCTGGGAGGCAACTACTTGGGAGCAACCGAGGGTGACCTGATCTTAATTGACGATGACGCGGCTGGACGAGGCTGGTTTATCGATTTGACGCCGGGCGAGGACGAGGAGTTTACCATCGCAGCCGGAGTGGACTCGAAGTTGGTGGCGGACGTGAATTCCGCCGCGCGTGACCAAGTGGACTTGCTGAGTATTCTCATGCACGAGCAAGGTCACGTGTTGGGATTGGAGGATAGCTATGATCCATCATCTGTAAGCATCATGTATGGTTTGTTTGAGGAAGGAGAACGAAGAGTCTTGGCAGATGGTGAGGCCGATGGGGCGGTTGTGATGAATTTGGAGGGAATCCACTACGCAGTATTCGACGGGGCGCCGGATGGTGGTGGAGCGGTAAGTGGCGACATTAATTTAGCGGACAACTACACTGGCGACACACTTCCGACTTCAAGCGAAGCTCAGACCTATACGGAAGTCATTCAGCTCGATGGCGACGCGGTTCGAGCCATTAATTCAGGAACGACCGCAGTAACGGTAGACGTAGGAGTTGGGACAACCCTTGCGGCTTCTGGCGATGCCCTTGAAATCCAGGGCTCAGGCGTGGCGTTCACCGTCGGAACTGGTGGAGCCGGTGGCCAGACTCTGACATTGGCAAATGATGCTGATATCCGCACAGAGGATGCCGTCGATTTAGTCCAAACGATTGACGCAAACCTGATCATAGGCTCGGGCGGGACGACTGTAATTCGAACGGACAATTCTGCGGACACCACGGTGATCAACGGAAACATCGACGGAGGCACTGCAAATGAGCCGATTTTGGTCTTTGCAGGGAATGGCCTGACACAAATCAACGGAACGGTGGGCGGAACTACCCCGATTCAACGATTCACCGTAAACTCTGGTACTATCGAAACAGACGCCGCAAACCTTAATAACACCGGCGATGACTTTTTCCAACTGGGTAACAGCACGACTTCGGGCACTGTACGATTTACAGGTTCCACAGATGTCTCAATTTCCGATTACCTTCGCCCAGGAAACAATTCAGCGACCACGTCCAACAACGGCTTGGGATCCATCATCAACGATGGAAGCGGTGTGATCACCTTCACAAGTACCGACTTTACTGAAACAAGAACCAGCGTTACTTACAACAAGACCCTTGTGTTAGGGGGCAGTAATGCAGGCGCAAACTCTATTGCGGGAGGATTGGACGACACGAATCCGGGGAGTGGTGGGACAATTTCGCTGACCAAGCAAGATGCTGGAACATGGATTTTAGGAAGTGGGGGCGATCACACCTACTCCGGGCCCACGGACGTTCAGGCTGGATCATTACTGCTGGATGGTGCTACTTTGACCGGCGCAACCGCGATCACGGTCGCCAATGGCGCGACGTTCGGTGGATCAGGATCGGTGAGTGCGGGAACGGCCACTTTTGCCG
>JBCDHN010000363.1:0-4327 GCA_038749915.1 Verrucomicrobiota bacterium
CACGAAATTCTCCACGCCAACTGCGTAATATGATGCCCCCAAAGAGCTGGTCCCTTAGTCTTCTTTTTGTCTTTAGTCTTGTTCCTGCGTCTTTCGCGCAGTCTCCCGCCGATGCGTCTTCCGACATTTTGTCTCAGCTCCAGATCAAGCCTGCCATCATCTGGTGCGTTTCCGCGTTTGCCCTGATTTTGTCGATTGCCGCCTTTTTCGTTCCTCCCGCTCGGCGGGCCATGATCAGCACGATTGTCTTGGGCGCCCTTGCTCTGGCCGGCATCTGGAAGAATTGGCACGTCGGGGTGTTTGACCTGCTTTCCGGAGCAGCTGCTTTCTCCGCCTCTGCCGACGTGGTCAAGGGGCTGATTTTGGCAGGAGCTCTGACGTTGGCAATCTTGTTTCTCCTCTCAGCCTACCTTCTCGTGCTTACCTGGGGACGGGGTGGGTATGTCTTGATGGGAATCGTTTCTCTGTTTGGAGTCTGGGGGATTTTGGCCCATACGGAGATTTTGCCAAACACGGTTATCTGGTCCGCATTGCCGAACCAGATGGGGAATCTTGGATTTCTGCTTTCGGCCGGATCAACCCTCGGTTTCGTCCTGAGCGGACTGGTCATTGCATTCGGCGGTGGGGCCGCTAATCCCGTGAAGCCGGAGGAAGACGCCATCGAAGAGGCTTCAGAGGCGGCGGAAGCTGAAAAGGCGCCTCCAGCCACTGAGCCGATCATCCCGGCAGTTGGCCCCGCAAATATCCAATCACCCTCAAAAGCGGAACTGCCCAAACCTGCGCTTCAAGAACCCGAAAGAGCTCCCCTGCCTGCTCAGGCGCAAATGGTCTCCACCCCTCCGACTTCTCCAAGTCCTCCTCCGAAACCTGAATTTGGAGTCGTTTAAGCAAAAACGGTTCTCGCCGTATCGCCGGGTCTTGAAAGCAAGACACCGACTCCCACCCCTAGGCCAACGCTCAAGTTGGAGCCCTCCACGGACGCTAAAAGAGCTGGTCAGGTGGCAGTACCAGCCCCCCTGCCGCCAAAGCCCCAAGTTCCTATTTCGGTTCTGCCAAAGGTTAGCGGAAAACCAGCAACTACATCTCCTCCCAAGCCGCCATCTACAGTGGCGAGTTCAACCGCGGCTCCAATTCAACCAACCATTGCAAAGGCAAAAACTCCTCAAATCGACCATTTGCGGAAACATCAACAGGATCGAATCCGCGCAAAAGCGGCGCCCAAGTCTGCCCCGACCTTAAGTCCGGCGTCCATCGCCCAGAAGAATCCTCCGTCGACTGCTCAAAACACTGCCTCTGCGGTGACTACGGCTTCAGGGGGCGTCTCGCCGGAATTGGAGCGCGCCGGGAACAAAAATTCCGGGCAGGAGAGTATATCCTGGAAAATGAAAAACGGAGTTTGGTCGCGAGGCTAAGCTTGGGAAACGACCACCGTGACCTGTGGCTCCTTTGACCAAGGACCTTCAACGCTGGTTGAAGCACTCAAATTTCCTGAGCTGCGAATATCGTGGTCAAAGATTCCGTTCGAGCGCCAGCGCCAAACGATGGAAAGATAACCCAGCTCTGAAATAAACTCGGTCTTTCCGATGGCGGTTTTGCCTATGGGAGCCCCAATCATTTTCCAGTCGGTTTTGGATCCCGGCCCCGCAATGACGCCTTTCTCCGGAGGCTGTGGACTAGCCGGCAACGGCGACCAGGGGCCCTGAGTGACGAGAGACTTCACAACCCGAAAGTCCTGTTTCGTCTCGTTCTGAAGCTGAACCTTGACGTTTCTCGCTTCGGTAGAAGCAGATGCGCTGGGAGAAGATGGCTTGGCCTCTTTCTGATCTAGCATGGTAGGACTATAGCAGCCAACGTGGCGATTGCTCAACCTGCAACTTTGCCTTCTTTCAAAAAAAGGCCTCGCACATTTGCGATTTTGAACAGTTAAAATCGATCGATCAAGCCCAAACCCAGAAAAAGGCCGACTAAATTACGCGATCATTACCCCCATCAACGGGGATTTGCGCTCCCGTGGTCCGCGCAAACAGCGGTCCGGCCATTGCGGATACCATCGCACCAACTTCTCTGCTCTTGATTTCAGTCTTCATCAAATTTCGCCGTTTGTATTCCTCTACGGAGAGACCATAGCGTTCCGCGGACCTCTGCAGCTTTTCCGGGGTCCAAAGCTTGGTATCGAAAACCGCGTCCGGGTGAATGATGTTGCAGCGAACGCCTTCCGGTCCCAGCTCGAGTGCGGCAACGCGACAAAGTTGAGTCAACGCCGCCTTGGCGCACGAATAACTCGCCGCTCCGGGTCCGGGAGCCATCACGTTTCGAGATCCGACGATGACAATCGCGCCATCAATTCCCTGCTTCAGAAACGGAATCGTATACTTCAACAGTTTCTGATGGCTGGTCAGATTGACGGCCATCGACTTTTCCCAATTGCTCTGTTCCAGCTCGTCCAAATACTGTCCCGCCGTGAAGATACCGGCATTGCTGACCAAAATGTCGATCCCTCCAAAGTTCGTGACCGTCTCTTCGATCGCGCTGATCACCTGTTGATCGTCGGTCAGGTTCACTACCTTGCCGATCCCTCCCAATTTCGCCATTCCCTCCTCAATCTCAGGATTGAGATCGAGACCGATGACTTTGGCTCCGGCTTCAGCAAGAACTTCGGCGCAGGCGTAGCCAATTCCGGCAGCCGATCCGGTAACCAAGGCAATTTTGCCCTGATGCATCGGAGCGGATCCACCTTTTTTCAATTTGGCTTGTTCGAGGTCCCAATATTCGACCTCAAAGATTTCCTTTTCGCCAAGCGCCTGCCATCCTCCGGAAGCTTCTCCAAGTTGAACCGTTTCCCAAGTCGCCTCAGCGATGTCGCGAATGATTCCTGCTTCCTTTTCGGTTGCCCCAAACGCAACCACACCAGTGCCCTTCCAAATAGCAAATCGAGGCGAGGAATCGAGCATGGTCTGTCCACTCTGGTTTCGCTCAAAATAGGCCCTGTAGGAATTCGCATACTCCTCCAAATCAGCATTAATGTCGTCGCCCAGAACGGCCGGAATGCGTTTGGTCCGAATACTGTGATCAGGAGTAAGCGGGCCTTGGGTTCCAATATCTGCCACATCGTCCCGCGATGCATAGCCTGCAGCGGACTTGCTTGAATCGAGCTTGGCAATCACCGGCCTCCCGCGCAGCTTTGATACGCTGCTTCTGATCTCCGCCAATTTCAGAAGATCGACATCAGCCTCAGCGGAAGCCAAGGGATCCTTTCCAGCTAAGCCAGCCAAAAACGTTTCTGCCTTGGTGACCAGCTCGATCATCAGCTCATAGCTCTTCTTGGCGTCGTCATCGAACGTGAAAATTCCGTGGTTCATTAGGATGAGGCCCTGAACGCCCTCAGAAGCCAAATCGCGATCGCGAATCAAATCGAAAACCGTTTTCGCCAAATCGAATCCAGGCATGACATATGGAACGATGATAATGGAGTCCCCGAAGACTTTTTTCACCCGCTCCTCCCCATCCTTGTGATTGGTCAGAGCAACAATCGCATTCGAATGAGTATGGTCGACAAACTTGAACGGGATCACCGCATGGAGAATCGCCTCAATTGATGGATTTGGCGCTTCCGGATCCAACATGGCCGAACGCTGTTGGCGCACCATCTCGGCATCCTCCAAAGCGTCAAGATTGGCCATTTTCAAAAGCGCTTCCATTTTCACGGGAGCGAAGCCACCTGACTCAATCGTCGCCAGATCCCAGCCACTTCCTTTGACGTAGAGCACATCGACTTCGTCACCAAAGAAGTCCTCCTGTGTTACCTTTACCGAGGTATTCCCCCCGCCATGGAGGACCAGGGCTTCCTCACGCCCGAGGAGCCGTGAAGTGTAGACTCGTTTTTCGAGATCAGTCTTGTAGTCGGTTGCTTCGGAGTCGGACCAGAGAGATTCCATAGGCCGTTGATGTTTGGCCAATTGCTGCTGGTTGGCTAGCGAAATTTGCGTGTCGCGATCTCACTGATGGATGCATCTCTCGCTGGCTTCAGGGATCACCGTAGCGGAATCGCGTTTTGGCGCTGAGGCTCAACGATTTCCCGCGCCGACTGCCCGGGAATGGGCATTTCATAGCTTCGCACCCCCTTCCACTTGAACTCGTTGATCCGCTTAATGATGAATGTCTTTGGCGGATCCCGAAAAACATATGGCTGATAGCGTTTCAATGCGTCGATGTCCAACGACTGCAACCAAAGGCGCGCCGCGCGATAGTCCTTGCCTTGATAGGTAACTTTGACCAAAAACCGTTCCTCAAACAAGACTCGGACCGTTTCGCTGACCCCATCCAACTC
>JBCDHN010000364.1:0-4323 GCA_038749915.1 Verrucomicrobiota bacterium
ACGGCTACCTCGGAAGCTCAGAGTCATGGGCTGAATACATTTGGCTTGTCTTTCGATCGGCCGCCATCGTTCTGTTGCCTGCGGTTACGATATTGGGCGTCATTTTTCCCTACCTCATGAAGCTGAGCGAACCTCACATGCATGCCGCTGGCCGCATGGTGGGGAACCTCGCAGCGGTCAATACCCTGGGCGCGGTCGTGGGTTCCGTCGCGGCCGGATTTTGGATGCTGGAATGGTTCGGTCTCTGGTCCAGCGTGCGTCTGATGGCGGGTTTTTGTCTGATAGCGGCTCTGATTTTGGGAGCGCGTTGGCTGCCTGCCGTTGGTTTCCTGTTGATTTTGAGCCTGCTCGACGCAAGCCGATTACCAACGGTGCATTACAGTCCCAAAACGGAATCGCTCCTCGAAACTTGGGAAGGGAGTGGAGCGACGGTGGCTGTCGTCCGCAAAGACAAGTCGCTTCGCATCAAGGTAAACAATTTTTACGCGCTGGGGAGCAGTGGCGCGGCCTCCAGCGAGAGGTTTCAATCGCACCTGCCGCTTCTTGTTCATCCCGAACCCAAGAACGTTTTCTATCTTGGGATGGGGACCGGGATTACCGCAGGTGGTTCTCTGGAACATGACGTGGTGGAGAAGGTGACCGTCACCGAACTGGTCCCGGACGTGATCGATGCCTCCAGAAAGCACTTCACCAAATATCTCAACGGTTTGTTCGAAGACGAACGGGTCAGCGTGGTTGCGGAGGACGGTCGCCATTACCTCGCGGCCACTCGGGAGAGTTACGATGCGATCATCGCGGATCTGTTCATCCCGTGGCGTGCTGGCGTCGGGAGTCTTTACACCACCGATCACTACGAAACGACCCGGGAGCGATTGCGAGAGGGTGGGGTCTTTGCCCAATGGGTTCCCATGTATCAGGTTACCGAATCAGAATTCTCGACGATCGTTGCCACCATGCTCGAAGTTTTTCCCCAAGTGACGATTTGGCGGGGAGACTTCTTTGTTGAGAAGCCCATCGTTTGCATCCTGGGCCACCGCGACAACACGCCGTTCGGCCTCGACACGTTCCGAGAACGATCCCAGGCATTTGCCAAGAAAAGCGGGAATGAACTCTTTGCAGGCAATCCAAACGTGGCCGCTCACCTGTCTTACTATTGTGGTTCGCTTCGTCCTGGTGAGGCCATTCATTTGCCCACGAGTCCCATTTCGACAGACGATTACCCTCTTCTGGAGTACGAAGCTCCCATCAATCATCGACGGGAAAAAGCCGGCGAGGTTCAGTGGTTCATCGGCGAATCGTTGGTGGAGTGGATGGGCAAAATCGCCAAGTCGGTGGAAGAGGATCCCTGGATGGCTCGTGGATCCGAGACCGATGGGATCGTGGTCCAGTCTGGTCTGGTGTTGCACTCCATGAAAGTGGCCAAGGCTGACCAGGATCAGAGCGCGGAACGAAGAGCCTTCGAAAAGTTTCAGGGACTCGTGAGGAAGTTGGAGCGGCCCTGATCAAGGAGAAACCCGACTCTTAATCTAAATTACCCAATCGGCCGCGTCATTTGCGGCGGGCTTCGCGATCAGTTCCGTAAGGGTGATTTCCTGGCAGGCTTCAAGCATCGCCTCATTGACCCGGAGCCAGGCCGCGTGGACGGTTTCTGCCGACATTCCTTCGTTTCCCGGGCTGCTTTCAACTAATTGTTCGCCTTCCATCGCCGCAGCGATCTCGGCGAGCGTAATGTCATCCGGATGACGCGCGAGAAGATAGCCCCCGTTTTTGCCCCGACGACTGATGACAAGCCCGGCTTGGCGGAGGGTTGTCAAAATCTGAACCGAGTAATTGGGCGAAAGTCCTTCCGCCACGGCCAAATCCTCGACTTGCCTCACGTCATCATTCGAGTAGGTAAGGGCCAGTTGCGCCAAGACCTGGCACGCATATTCTGTTTTTAAGGGAAGACGCATCGTTACAGACGGTAAAAACCGCTTGCGAATAGTCCAATACAATACATTAGTAAATCACGCAACTTTAAAATCTTTCCAGAACTCTCTCTCTTTTTCATGACCACAGTTGGAAAATCCGCGAACGAAGGCATCAAAGACGCGAGCCAATATCTGCGGGGAACAATCCTCGATGGACTCGCCAACTCTGCCACCGGTTCACTCTCGGAAGACGACCAGCAGTTGACGAAATTCCACGGTATTTATCAACAGGACGACCGCGATATCCGCAAAGAGCGCCGCGCCAAGAAACTCGAGCCGGCCTATTCGTTCATGATTCGGGTTCGCGTTCCCGGCGGCGTCAGCACCCCGGAGCAGTGGCTGGAAATGGATCGGATTGCTCAAGAACACGCCAATGGCGCGATCAAGCTGACCACGCGTCAGGCCTTTCAGTTTCATGGCGTCATCAAGAGCAACCTCAAGAAGTCGATCGCGGAGATCAACGAATCGCTCTTCGATACGCTGGCTGCCTGTGGCGATGTGAACCGGAACGTGATGTGCAACCCCAATCCGATGCAGTCCAAGGTTCACGGGGATGTTCTTCAGCTTGCGACAGATCTTTCGGATCACCTCAGCCCGCGCACGGGAGCCTATCATGAAATCTGGCTCGACGATGGCACGGGGGAAAAGGTGAAGGTCACCTACGATCCGCCAAAAATTGACGACATCGCCGATCCCGAGGAGCCGATTTACGGGAAGCATTACCTTCCCCGAAAGTTCAAGACCGTCATCGCGGTTCCTCCAAGCAACGACGTCGATATCTTTGCTCACTGCCTTGGTTACATCGCCATTCTTGACGGCGACGACAAGATTGTTGGTTACAATGTCACCGTTGGTGGCGGCATGGGAATGACCCATGGCAACGAGACGACCTTTCCCCGTCTGGCCGAGGTCATGGGTTTCTGCACTCCGGAGCAGGCGGTTACGGTCGGTGAGGCCGTGGTTCGTGTTCAGCGTGACTTTGGCAATCGTGACGTCCGCACCAACGCCCGGCTCAAATACACCGTCGAGCGGATGGGCGTTGACGCGTTCCGCCAGGAAGTGGAAAAGCTTTGTGGGTTTAAAATGGGTGAGCCGCGTGAATTCGAGTTTGAAGGAAATGGGGATCGCTACGGTTGGATTGAAGACCACAACGGAAACCATCACTTCACGATGTTTGTCGAAAATGGGCGGGTGCTCGACACCGAAGACTACCCCATGATGACCGGTCTGCGGGAGATCGCGAAAACCCACGAGGGCGACTTCCGGCTCACTGCAAACCAGAACCTCATCATCGCGAATATTTCGCCCCGCAAGAAACGGACGATCAAGCGGCTGCTTACCAAATACAAGATGATCGATTCTTACGAGCGGTCGGCCCTGCGTCTCAACTCCATGGCCTGCGTGTCTCTGCCCACCTGCGGTCTCGCTCTCGCCGAATCTCAGCGTTATCTTCCCGATCTTGTTTCCGAGCTCGACGAAGTGCTCGACGATGCGGGGCTTCGACATGATGCGATTACGATTCGGATGACCGGATGCCCGAATGGTTGTGCTCGTCCCTACATCGCTGAAATCGGGTTTGTTGGCCGGGCCCCCGGAAAATACAACCTTTACCTGGGTGGCGGATTTGCCGGACAGCGTCTTAGCAAGCTTTACGCCCCGTCCGTGGCGAGTACGGATGTGAAGACGATCCTGACTCCGATTATTCAGGATTACGCCAGGAACCGTGAGGAAGGGGAGCGCTTCGGCGACTTCACAATCCGGGCTGGTTACGTGAAGGCCACCGAGCACGGCCACGACTTCCATAAAGACTTTGCTGAGCCAGAGCTCGCCCTCACCTAGATTCGATTTTCAGTATAGATATGAGTTTCCCCGACCCCACGCCCCTGCAGCCCGAGCAGCAACAGTTGGCTCAACAACTCGGCTCTGGGCTCAGCCCTGATCAAGCCACCTGGCTCTCCGGATTTTTTGCCGGGATAGGCTTCGCCGGAAACGGAGGTGCTCTCACTTCGGCGGCGGCCGCTTCTGCTCCAGTCGAAAAGCAGTCCATGACCGTTCTCTACGGATCGGAATCCGGGAACGCTGAAAAGTTGGCCGGTGACATGAAAAAGGCTGCCGACAAGGCGAATTTCAAAGCCAAAGTCGTGAACATGGCAGACGCAAAAGCTGCTGATCTCGCCAAAACGGACAACCTTCTGGTGGTCGTCAGCACCTGGGGTGAAGGCGATCCACCTGACAGCGCGACTGCCTACTATGAGGCTTTCATGAGCGATGCGATGCCGAAGCTTCCGAAGTTGAAGTATTCGGTCTGCGCCCTTGGCGACACCAGCTACGAGCATTTCTGCAAGATCGGAAA
>JBCDHN010000365.1:0-4313 GCA_038749915.1 Verrucomicrobiota bacterium
GTGGCATTCGGTTGCGCGGGCCGGGATACCCGCGATACAGCTCTAAGTTCTCACCACGCAATTGCCATTGCCAATCCCCGCCCCACCGTTACAATTTAGTGGATGATCGAACTTCTCAACATCCCGGAATTTCGGCAACAAGTCGCTCCCATCTCTGTGGAAACCTTTCACCGGATGATTGAAACGGGCGCTCTTGACGAGACGCCGTGCGAGTTGATCGAAGGAGCCCTGATCGAGAAAATGTCAAAATCCGAACTTCATGTGTTTCTCGTCCGACTGCTTTTCCGCCTTCTGTCCGACCAGAGCCCGGAGAATTGCTTCGTGCAGAAAGAGGACCCAATCACGCTCGATGTTTCTGAGCCCGAGCCGGACATCTCAGTGATCGAAGGGGACTGGCGTTCAGCAAAGAAGCCAACGACCGCGCTTTTCATCATCGAAGTTTCCATCTCGACACTGACAATTGATCGTGCCAAGGCTCCCGGGTTCGCACGAGCCGGAGTACCGGAATTTTGGATCGTTCGGCCCGACTCCAAAGCGATCGAAGTTTTTCGCCGACCAGAAAAAGGAGAGTATTTAGAGACCAAAACCGTGCCGGCCGAAACCACCTTGGATTCATCGGCGATTCCCAGTTTTTCGTTCAACCTTGCCGAAGCTCTAACCGGGGTATAGCTCAGAGTTCGCGATTCCCAATCGCACTTAGCATGTCCAGTTCCGGCGCCAAGACTTCACGGGCGGGCGCACCGCACGAGTCACGTCGCCCACAATGGGTCCGACTGGCGAATCCCGGATAACCGGGAACGTTCTGAGGATCGCTCTCGAGATCATGCAGCGTCAAAACCGGACGGCCGGACGAGGGTTGCTCGATCGCGAGGGGATGCATCCAACAGGTGAACGGCTTATAGTGCCAGGGATGGCGATTCTGGGATTCAGCGAGCCGTTGCAGGGCGCAGCGCCCATCACCTGCCAGAAATACGCAATTCGTTTGCGCAAAGTGCGGCGGGTAATCCGCGACCTGCTCGGACATGGCAACAGGACGCGTCGCGGTTTTCGGCCCTGAAGTCGTTTCGGCCTTTCCATAGACCACGGCGCGTTCCGGCAATTCCACCCCAAAGTTCTCGAGCTCGCTGGAATGATCACGAACCAGCCCGACAATTCCCCGCGCCTCATCAGAGTTCAGATAGACGCCATCATGGCAGCAGGTTCCGCAACATCGAGCGAGGTCACAACGATTGATGGGTTGAGAAAGCGCTTCCTCATCAATCTCCATCTCAAGGACCAGTTCACGCACGTGCTTGGCAGTCTCTTGAAAGGCGGTGGTCATCTGCATTTCAACTTCGAAGGTGCAACAGCGGCTCCAATTCCGGCAAGGCTCCCGCATTGATCGCCACTGCCCGCAGGTTTTCGACGGCGGGAGGAATGTGCTCGAGGAATGCGGTCTTCTGCTTCACCAATCCAAGAAATCCGTAGGCGCCGAGAGCCTGCATCAGCCGTTGGCAGGCACACTGGTAAAACTGGGCGCGAAATCCGGGGGTGTCGCTTCGTGCTTCGGCGTAGCTGATCAGCTCTTCCCGTTCTTCTGCCGTCATCGGCACGTAGGGATCGAAAATGAGCGATGCCAGATCGTACTCGGCCAGTCCAAACCGCAATCCCTGATAATCGATGAACACCGGCTCACCATTCTGAATGATGACGTTCTGGCTTTGAAAATCGCGATGAATCAGGCAGCGAGGCGGCTTCTCCAGATCCTGCTTCAAGGCAAGGAGCCGGGCACTGGTCCGAATAGCTGCGATTTGCCCTGGATCCCTGCTGAAATTGGCCGCGAAGTTGTCGAAAAAGTAGTCCTGCTCCCAACCATACATCCCCTCATTGAATTCTGGTCCGAGGACCGGGAGGCTGGCAACGTGGCTTTCGCGCAAGGCATGGATTCGGCTCACCATATCGAGGGTCTTCTCATAGAGGCGGCGTCGCACGGGCCAGGGCTCGTTGCGAAACGACCACAGGTCCAACTCCCCCAAATCTTCGATCCACAACCGACGATTCGTCGGGTCACGGGCTAAAATCGTGGGCACCGAGACCTGGTGGGCTTCGAGATAGTCCGTGTGTTGGGCAAATCGCGAGTTTTCCGGCGTTTCCGCCCCATACTGGCAAAAAATCAGCGAACGCTCCTGCGTTTTCATCCGGAAATAGCGCCGATCAGACCCTCCCTTGGCGATTTCGGTGACGGAAACCGCATCTCCATTCAGATCCGGAATTTGCTGACGAGTCAGCGCGATAATGGTGTCGACTTCCATGGGTGTGCGTGGCGGGAAGGGCGAACCTACGCTCGACCGAACCTTTTCACAAATCCTCCCGGTTGTAGCTTCCCAAAATCGGATTTTTTACGCCGGTCGCGATGCAATTCTCCAATTCAGACCCTGCGGCGACCCGGGTTCCCGGCCAGAGGATTGACTTTTTGAGCACGACGCCGGCGCCAATCACGCAGCCTTCTCCAATCGTGGTGAACTCATCAATTTCGGAATCGGGGTTGATACGCGTATCCTGGTGGATTCGAACGGGCGGCGTCATCATTTCAAACCTTGGAAAGTCGTGAGCCAGGGTCACAAAACTGGCTTCGGTGTAGGCATCCCGGTTGCCCAAATCCCACCAATATCCCTCATCAATCACGATTCCGCCCAACCGATTGTGATCCCGAATCGCGGACAGAAAAGCCGGGACCACCGATTGGGGCACGGGCTGCAGCATCCTGAGAAAATCCGGATCGACGATGTAGATCCCGGTGAACTGGTAGAGGTCTTTCGAGTCACTGTTCAGCGCATTGCGCAGATCGACCATTTTTCCGGTTTTGGGATCGAGCGCCGCATTGCGATTGGGTCCGCCCGATCTCAGAATCAAGGTGGCCAGATTCCCGGATTTCCGATGCGCGTCCATCGCCTTTGCGACCGGCAAATCCGTCAAAATATCGCCATTGTAGACAACGAAGTGATCGTGGCGAAAGAATTTCGCCGCATTGGCCAATCCACCACCGGTATCGAGGATTTCCGGCGTTTCGTGAACCAAATGAATCGGCAAATCGCCGTATTTGAAACGGGGAAAGGCCGACCCATACGCTTTCGCCAAATGATGCGTATTGACCACAAACTCGCGAACCCCGGCATCGCGAAGCAAATCGAATGCATAGGTAATGAGTGGCTTGTTGGCGACCGGGATGAGCGGCTTGGGTAAAACCTCGGTGAGAGGCCGCAATCGTGTCCCAAATCCCGCGCCGAGGACGAAGGCCTTGTTCACGGAGGTTCCCTAGGCTCAGGTCCTTCGACTCGCAAGTCGCTTGTGCCGGTTAAACGGCTCCGCGGCTGGCCAAGAAAGTTTTCCACCGTTTCAAATGGAAGACCGGTTGAAAAGCTCTCTAACCGACTCCCTATTGCTTCCCCCTCTCCCATCCCCCTATGAGCGAAATCACCATACCCGATCGTTTTCCCACGTTTCTGATTTTTGGCGCCCCAGGTTGCGGAAAAGGCACCCAGGGATCCATCATCGCCCAGATCCCGAGATTCCATTATTTCTCCTGTGGCGACGCCTTTCGATCGTTGGACACACGAACCCCAATCGGGAAAAAATTCGTCGAGTATTCCACCAAGGGTGAACTGGTCCCAGACGAATTGACGATCGAGCTCTGGAAGGAGCAGATCGACAAACAAATTGCCGCCTCAACCTTCAAACCTGACATCGACTTTCTCTGGCTCGACGGCATTCCCCGAAACGTCGAGCAGGCCAAGCTGCTTGAGGCCTTTATCGAGGTGGAAAACATCATCCATCTTTCCTGCCCCGATCGCGCGGAGCTCACCCGGCGGATTCGAAAACGTGCCCTGAAGCAAAATCGACTCGATGACGCCAATGAAGAAATCATCCAGGCCCGATTCAGGACCTATGAAGAAGAGTCGAAGCCGATTTTGGATTACTACGGGACTGATCGAACCATGAACATCGATGCATCCCAGCCTCCGGTGAAGGTTTTGGCCGATATTCTGAACGTCATTATGAAGACGGATCAATGGCGCGAACTTTCCAAGATGGTGGTTTAACCGATCAAACCCATGCTGAACGTCGTATTTTTGGGAACTGGAGATATTGGTCTGCCTGCGCTTCGTTGGCTGATCGAGGACGAATCCTGTGAAGTCGTGGGCGTGTTTACCCAGCCTGATCGACCCTACGGACGCAAATTGGTGATGACCCCGCCGGAGGTCAAAGTCGTCGCCCAAAAGGCTGACATCCCGGTTTTTCAACCGGAGCGGTTACGTGATTCCAGCGCCTTGAAC
>JBCDHN010000366.1:0-4312 GCA_038749915.1 Verrucomicrobiota bacterium
TTCCGCTGGAGCCCTCAGAATTGTCTGATGTCCGATTTCCACCTGTGGAAACGCGATTGGAGTTGTTGCGGAAGCCAAATTGGCTGTTGAAGGCAAAACGCTGTTCGCTCACGTCCAGCGCGTTAAGATACAGGGTTTCACGAGCGTTCTGGTAACTCCGTGAGTGAAGAAGAGCCAGCATCATCGCGTTCTCGAGGTCGAGAACAATGCGACCTTGCTCGTCTGTCGGGAGATACTCGCGCCAGGTAGAGGATTCGATCTCATTGGCGGACCCATCTTGATTCCAGATGGCTGGTCCCTTTTTTCCGTCAACGCTCAACATCAACTGGTGAGCGGTCGGGTCGTCCGGCGGCGGCGCTGGCGAGTCCGGATCCTCAGCATCAAAAAAGCGCGACTTTCGGTTGGTCAACAAACCGCTGCCATCGCCCAATCGCCATTTCGCAGCCTCGGCTTTCTCCTCGAGCAGTTTGGTGACATCGCGATCCGCCCGGTTACGTTGGCGATCCTGAGCAGACAGCGGCAGCGCGGTGGCGGCAAGAATCAGTGATGTGACGAGGTTTCGTAGGGGAGGCATCTTAAGCATCGAACAACACAGAACCAGCGGGAAGATTCTTTCAGGTGCAAGAGTGTCCGCCTTCTTTTTACCGTTGGTGTCAATGCACCGAAACGGGACTGTCATCAGACGGCATCACCGCCTGAATTCGGGGAAGTATCCGCCCCAGAATTTCCAACACTTCGTCCACTTCGCTCGCGGTGTTCATTGAGGAAAAGGAGAACCGGACACTGCTTTTGGCATGAGCTTCATCAAAGCCCATCGCTGTAAGTACGGCAGAAGGATTCTTCGCGCCCGAACTGCAGGCTGAACCGGGGGAGCAGCACACGCCCTCCTGATCTAGCAGAATCAGAATCGCTTCGGCGTCGAGACCTCGGAAATGAAGGTTCGACGTGTTGGGAAGGCGCTGCTCAGTGTCGCCATTCACACTTACGAAGTCGAATCTGGAGAGAATATGGTTCTCAAAGTCATCGCGAATGTTGCACGTTTTCTCGGACGGATGTTGCGCCAGTTCGGCAGCTTTGCCCAGTCCCACAATGGAGGCCACGTTTTCTGTTCCGGACCGGCGCTCACTTTCTTGTCCTCCGCCAAAGATGAGCGGTGAGAAGCGAATACTCCGATTGATAAAAAGCGCTCCGACACCCTTTGGCGCATGGATTTTATGACCGGAAATCGAAAGCAAATGAACCGGTGTCTCTCTGACCGAAACGGGAATTTTGCCGACGGCCTGCACCGCGTCAGTGTGAAAGAGAATTCCCTTCTCCCGGGCAATATTGGCTAGTTCATCGATCGGGCTGATGACACCAGTCTCGTTGTTTGCCCAAATCACACTGGCGACCGCCGCCGGTTGGTTCTGATCAAGCGTCTCTTCAAACTCGGCAACATTCGGCAAGCCGGTTTCATCGATCCCGACACGGGTGATTTGGTAGCCTTGTCTTTCAAGATCAAGGCAGGGCTGAACCGTGGCGCTATGTTCGGCGGTGGTGGTAATCAGATGCCTGCGATCGGGAAAGGAGCCTGTTGCGGAGCGAAGCGCCGTGTTGATGGATTCCGTTCCGCAGCTTGTGAAAACGATCTCGTTGGGTTCGGCATCAATAAGGGAAGCAACCTGTTCGCGAGCGTGTTCCACGGCTCTTCGCGCTGTTTTGCCGAGCGAATATCCCGCTGAAGGATTGCCGTAGTTCTCGTGTAAGAACGGCAACATCGCGTCCACCACCTCAGGGTGAATCTGGGTTGTGGCGTTGTTGTCGAGGTAGATCATTCGAGAGAGATTCAATTACCCAAAGCGATGAATCCTTCGGATCAAGCGAAAGCGAGATTCAAGATTCCGCTCCTTGCATTCGTCAGAAGCTGTGAAAAGAGACAGCGCGATGCTCAAACGCAAACGATATCGATTTCTGCTCGCCCTCGTGATCGTTGTGGGAATCCCCTCGATCACCTGGATTGTCCTGGCGAGGGCCGGCGTGTTGCCTCAGCCGGGGAAAACGATGTTTCCCGATCATTTCAATCTTTCCGATCGCCTGATTGAGGTGCCAGTTGTTGTGGGGGAAACCGGCGAGGTGGAAGTACGATTTGAGGCCAGCGGAGAGCCGGTAAAGGCGTTTACGGCCGAGGAATTCCTGTTGGAAGTGAAGGAACGGAAGAACAACAACCGCGGTTGGTCTCGACTTTTCAGCGCCCTGGATATCACGGGATGGGCAAGTATTGCCTGGGTTGTGTTCGGGTTCCTGGCTCAGGGCGTTTTCATGGGGCGGCTCCTCGTCCAATGGTGGGCTTCGGAAAAGGCGCGAACTTCCGTCGTGCCAACCGCGTTTTGGTGGCTCAGCCTTCTTGGCGCGACCATGTTGATCGTTTACTTCACCTGGCGAAAAGACCCGGTGGGGATTCTCGGGCAATCCACCGGCTGGTTCATTTACATCCGCAACCTCTGGTTCATTTACGGGAACAAAGTGAGCAGCGACGAGGAGGGCTGATTTCGCGTTGTTTGCTCACTGCTCGCTCACTTCAAAATCGGCGTCACCCCATCCCAACGCTTCGAGCGCCTGACCGGCGAGAAAGAATGAGCCGGTGATCAGAATGGGCAGCCGGGTTGCTTCGGCGAGGCGAAGACCAAGCGAAACGGATGGCGCAATTGGCGTCGATTCGCCAATCTGAGCAGCGAGATCTTCTGCGCTCATGCCGCGCTGGGAAGCGATGGTGGTAGGGAACAAGGCTCCGGTAATCGGGCTTAGCGCTTTGAGCAGTTTTTGAGGTTCCTTGTCGGCCACCGCTCCAAACAGAATCGCGGCCTTTTGCTCGCCAAACTCAGACTTCCATGTTTCAACCAACGCCTCGGCCGCATCGGTGTTGTGAGCCCCGTCGATGATGACCGGTGAGTCTTGATACGACATCCGATGAAAGCGCCCCGGCCACATGGCGGTTGCGATGCCGCGCTCCCTATCTGCTTCAGAGATGGAAAGGGAGGAAACCTCGATCATCTTGGCGGCAAGACCGGCATTCTGAAGCTGATGCTTGCCGGCGATGCCTATCTCTCCGCAATAGTCCTCTGCGGTGTGAAGAGGGCTTCCTAACGCTTCTGCTCGATCTCGAATGACTTGGGCCGCGTCCGGTTGCTGGTTAGCGATGGTCACCACCGGTTTTCCGGCTTTGATGATTCCAGCCTTCTCCCCGGCGATTTCAGCCAGGGTATCTCCCAACCATTTTTGGTGGTCTAACGAAATGGATGAGATACCGGTGACGCTTGAGGCGATCGCATTGGTTGAATCCAACCTTCCGCCCAAGCCGGTCTCAAGGATGATGGCCTGAGTTCCTGCGTCGAGAAACGTCCGCATTCCCAATGCCGTGGTGATCTCAAAAAACGAAGGATGGGGATCCCAGGATTCGACTTCCTCACGGATTTGCGTCAGGATTTCGGCGAGTGGAGCACCTGCGGCTGGCTCGAAGTCGATGCGGATCCGCTCCCGAAACGAAACCAGGTGAGGGGAGGTGAAGAGCCCGGTTTTGAGACCTGCCTCCCGGCAAACCGACTCCAAAAATGCACAGGTGGAACCTTTGCCGTTGGTGCCGGCAACATGAAAGATGGTGGTATCCCCGGGATCGACTTCCAAAAACGCGAGAAGACGGTGTGTGTTCTCCAATCCGAGTTTGATCCCAATGCGCTGGGTGGAATACAGCCACGCGAGTGACTCTTCGTAGGTCATCATTTCGGGGCCGTCCACTCCGCGTTGAGCATTCGATGAACTCCAAGCGGATTCGAGTCCTGCAGCTCTGGTGGTAATGCAAACTGCGGAAGATCTTGATAGCAAACCGGGCGAACAAAGCGGTAGATCGCATTGGTGCCGACCGACGTGAAAAAGCTGTGGGTTGCGGCAGGGTAGGGCCCTCCGTGATGCATGGCGGTGCAGACCTCGAGACCGGTCGGAAATCCGTTGTAAATTACGCGACCGGTACGCGTTTCCAGAATATCGAGAAGGTCACGGTTCTCCTTCAGATCTTCCTCTGTCCCGTGAACCGTCGCGCTGAGGCTTCCCTCCATCGCCTTTGCGAAACGAAGCATCTCCTCTTTGGCCTGGCATTTCAGAACGACGGATGAAGGGCCGAAGACTTCCTGCGTCAGCGTTTCTTCGTGCTGAAAAAAGCGATCTACTTCGGTTTGAAAAATGATCGCCGCAGCTTGGGACTTCTGCGCTTCAGCGCCCGGAGCTTCGCCAACCACTTGAATTCCTTCCAGGTTTCGAATGCCATTGATGCCTTCGAGAA
>JBCDHN010000367.1:0-4304 GCA_038749915.1 Verrucomicrobiota bacterium
CTCAGAAACTGGCAGGTAAACCGACTACGCCGGTATTTGAAGGAGACGGTGCTCCCATTTTCCCAACACTATCGCGATTTGGAGATCAGGCCTGAGGCCCTGCAGGACTTTTCCGACTTAGCAAGCCTGCCCTTTACCCAGAAGCGGAATCTGATCCCAACGGAGGAAGAGCCAAAACGACCAAGGAACTTCGTGCTCATCCCTGATCAGGAGGTCCTCAAGCGAAGATCGTCTACCATCATCAAAGCGCTTTGCCTTGGAAGAGCCAGGGTCCAGCGAGACTTCGAAAAGGAGTTTCGACCCATCATGATGACCAGCACGACCGGTCGCTCCACGGCTCCGGTCCCTTTCCTCTACACCGCCCATGACTTGGAGAACTTGAAAACCACGGGTATCCGGTTGATGGAAATCTGCGGTTCGCGGCCTGAGTTCAAACACCTGAACCTTTTCCCCTTTGCTCCTCATCTGGCTTTTTGGCAAACCCACTATGCCGGTATTGGGTTCAATACCTTCAACATCGACACTGGCGGTGGTCGCGGAATGGGAACGGATGCCAGCGTCTCTCTGATGGGACGGGTTAAGCCCGACGCGATCATTGGAATGCCCACCTTCATCTACCACGTCCTGCGACAGGCAGTGGAAGAAGGCCTGACCTGGAAAAATCTCCGGAAAGTCGTTTTGGGTGGCGAAAAAGTTCCGAACGGAATGCGGGGAAAGCTCAGAGCGCTGGCTGCGGAACTGGGATCCGGCAAAGTCGATGTTCTGGCAACCTATGGCTTCACCGAAGCAAAGACGGCATGGCCTGAATGCCCGCACGGAACCGGTGAATCGACCGGCTATCACCTCTCCCCTGATCTTGGCATCATCGAAATCATTGATCCGGACACCGGCGAGCAGGTTCCTGATGGATCGCCCGGTGAAATCGTCTACACCGCATTGGACGCCAGGGGTTCGGTGGTTCTCCGCTATCGCACGGGAGACGAAATCAGTGGCGGACTGACGTATGCCCCCTGCCCTTCCTGCGGTCGCACCGTCCCAAGGCTTCTCGGGGCGATCTCGCGGGTCAGCGATTATCGACGCCTCCGAATTGGCAAGCTGAAAGGAACTCTCGTCAACTTCAACGAGCTCGAACACATCCTCGACGACATCGAAGAGATCGGAACTTGGCAAATGGAGATCCGAAATGTCAATGACGACCCGCTGGCTGGAGATGAAATCATCGTCCACATTTCTCGCAACCCCAGTCGACGAGATGGCGGCAGAGATGAATTGAGAAGGCTAATCCGACGAAAGTTCCAGGTTGGAGCTGAACTAACCCCCAACCGGGTTGAATTTCATTCAGCCGAAAGCATCCGCACCAAACAGGGCGTGGGCGAAAATCTGAAGGAAGAGAAGGTCGTGGATTGTCGCCGGAGAGATCAAGAAATTGACAGTTCGAATAATATGTTGTCAAAAGTGCCTAATTCGAGGTAAATTTACGGGTCTCGAAACCTTAAGCCTTGAATATGGAAACCAACGCCCACGAAGCAGACAGGGAGCTTCTCTTACGTTACGAGCGTGCCGCAAAGCAATTGGAACCTTGGAAGTTGACCATCGACGCGATTGATGATCACTACCAACGAGAACAGGCGAATGGGCGTTTTTCCAAAATCGAAAAGCTGGCCACCTATGTTTCGGAACGCTTGTCCGAACTCGACTTCGCTCGCGATAACGGACTCGATTATCTTTGCCGTGACGCTGCTAAAAAGGTTGATGAATTTGAGCGGGAAATTCTGAAACTGCGAAACGATTACAACATGACCGCAACCGCGCCGACCGAAACTGCGCCGACCAACAACGCATCAAGGCCGTCCGCTATCCAGGACATGCGGGCCGCCTCAAGTGTTTCCGCCTCGTTGGCACCACCCTCGAGCCCAACAGCGCCGGGCCGCTCCTCGGTGATTCAGGATATGAAGGCCAAAGCAGCAACCGGTTCGGTGCAAATTTCCACGTCGCAATTCGCTGAAGTCGCCAATGACGTGCAACGCTGGGCTGCAAGTCTCGACGAATATGCGCAACAGATTCGGAGTTTGGAAAAGAGTGAGACGGTTGGAAGTTCGCCTACCGACCGACGAAGACGAATTGTCGATCTCCAGTCGAAGCATCGGAAGGCAATGGAGCGAATTGGAAGATGCCGTGGCTGGGTCCGGACAGGAGTGACGAGGCTTGCGTCAACCAAAGACTGGCATCGTGACTTTGATGCTGCTCGCGAGGAAGTCACGAATCTCGGAACGCTGGTCGAAGGGCTCGTCAAATCCGCCTCCGCCGCAACTCCACCGCCATCCCCTTCACTGAAACCCGAGGTGAAGACGGTCCCCATCGGAAGAGCGAAGAATACCAAGACGCGTCCGTCGATTGGTCTCGCGCCGACTGATTACGAAAGCAATTAACCTCTCTCCCGCCGCCAGGGCAGGATCAGTCTATTTCCCGTGAACGGGGTTCTCGCTTCACCGTGCTTGCGCTTGAGGGCGAAGTAACGAAAGGCCCTCCGGCAAGGGGCGCTTGGCCAGTAAACGCGACATCAGGAAGGTCGCTCTCTCTCCCAGCCAACGGGAAGTCCTTGCGAAGCGGGTAAAACGGATAGCCGTCCCACATGAGAATGCGGCGGAGATCAGGATGCCCATCAAAGAGAAGTCCCATCATATCGTAGACCTCCCTTTCGTGCCAATCGGCGGTAGCCCAAATGTCCGATACGGTCTCAACCTTGCCCTCATCCTCTGACACGGGAAACCGGACCCTGAAATGGCTCTTCGTGCTGTAGGAGTAGAGCTCATAGACCATCTCAAACCTCGGATCCTCGCCGAAGTGGTCGAGGCTGCTGAGGTCAACGAGGCAGTCAAAAGCCAGTTCATCATGGCAATACTTGAGCACCTTTTTTCCAACCTCAGGATCAACAACCACTGTGTGTTCCCCCCGAAATTCAACGGTCTCCCGGACGGAGTCCCCAAATTTCGACTTTACGGCTTCAACAACTTCGGAGGCGGTCATCGCAGATCAGGCATTCAGTTCTTCGAGGAGGGCCTTCTTTTGATCAACGAATGACGGCTCATCCTCAATCTTCTTCTGCAATCTCATCAATCCTTCCAAAAGCGCCTCAGGGCGTGGAGGGCATCCCGAAATGTAGACATCAACCGGAATCAGCTGGTCGATCCCCTGGAGTACTGCGTAGCTGCGATACATTCCTCCGCTGGAAGCACATGCCCCCATGGCAATGCACCACTTTGGCTCTGCCATCTGGTCCCAGATCCGCTTCACAGCCAGAGCCATCTTGTAGGTCACCGTCCCGGAGACGATCATCACATCCGATTGGCGCGGAGAAAATCGCATTGCCTCCGAACCAAACCTGGCAATGTCGTATCGCGCTGCACCTGCAGCCATCAGTTCGATCGCGCAGCAGGCCAATCCCATTGGCATCGGCCACAGCGAATTTTTTCGCATCCAGTTGATCGCGGTATCAAGCCTGGTGAAAATGATGTTGTTCTCTGCCTTCGTGTCGAAGGACAATGGGGAGTTGGTCAGCTCGTTCTCCATGCTTTCGGTGAGAGATCCTTAGTCATAACAGACTAAGATTACGAATTCCGGCTGCAAGCCGACTTTGTGAATATTTTCACAAGCACCTTGTCAGCCTTGGAAGGCATAATTCGCAAAGGTATGCTCGGCCGTGGTGAACCACTGCGATGATCGTTCCTTAAAAGCTTTCCAGTGTTCGTAAACCCGTTTGTAATCGGCATTCGAACTGGCCAATTCCTCATGCAGTTTGATCGACTCTCGCTCCGCGGCTTCCATGATATCCGAGCTGAACGGGTGGAGTTGCACTCCTTTTTCGAGCAGCTCTTGAAGCGCCTGGGGATTTTTGGCGTCGTAGGCCTCCAACATCCCGGCAGAAGCTTCTGCACAGGCCGCTTCCAGCGCCGCTTGATACGACGTTGGAAGCTCCTCCCAAAACGTTTTGTTCACGTAAATACTGATGTTTGCACCAGGTTCCCACCAGCCGGGGTAGTAGTAGTGCTTGGCAACCTGCCAGAACCCAAGTTTTTGATCATCGTATGGCCCCACCCATTCGGCCGCGTCAATTGCACCACGTTCAAGGGCCGGGTAAACCTCTCCTCCCTGCAGCACCTGAACGGTGACGCCCAAGCGGTCCATAATTTCGCCCCCTAGCCCCGGGATTCTCATTACAAGCCCCTGCAAATCACTCAGCGAACTGATCTCTTTTCGAAACCACCCACCCATCTGCTGCCCGGAATTCCCTCCGGAAAAGGACC